>CAYFYE010000010.1:0-39126 GCA_964347285.1 uncultured Acidimicrobiia bacterium | reverse complement strand
GAACATGGTCGGCCACAAGCTCGGTGAGTTCGCCCCGACCCGTACTTTTCGCGGTCACGCTGGGGAGAGGGCGGCCCGCAAGGCATGAACGTCACTGCCCGCGCTCGTTTCGTACGCCATTCGCCCTACAAGGTGCGTCGGGTTCTCGATCTCGTTCGGGGCCAGCACGTTCCCGAGGCATACTCGGTCCTGGACTTCGTCAACCGGCGGGCCGCCGAGCCGGTGCGCAAGCTGCTGGACTCGGCCGTGGCGAACGCCGAGCACAACTTCGCGCTCGTCGCCGAGGAGCTCTCGGTGGCGGAGGCGTACGCCGACGAAGGCCCGACTCTGCGCCGCTTCCGCCCCCGGGCCCGGGGCCGGGCCACCCGGATTCGCAAGCGCACCAGCCACGTCACGATCGTTTTGAGCGACGGCAGACCCGAATACGAAGCCGAGGTCGAGCCCGACCGGGGAGGCGAGGAGTAATGGGACAGAAAACACACCCGTACGGGATGCGGCTCGGGATCGTCACCGACTGGAAGTCACGTTGGTTCAGCGACAAGGACTACGCCGACAACGTCGTCGAGGACGCTCGAGTGCGCGACTTCCTTGTCGGCGAACTGGCACGCGGGGCCATCTCTCGCATCGACATCGAGCGCATCGGCGACAAGAAGATGCAGGTGGACGTGCACACCGCACGTCCCGGTGTCGTCATCGGCCGCAGCGGAACGGAGGCCGAGCGGCTCCGCTCGGCGCTGGAGTCGATGACCGACCGGCAAGTGAAGTTCAACGTGATCGAGGTGAAGAATGCAGAGCTGGACGCTCAGCTGCTGGCTCGGGGGATCGCCGACCAGCTGCAGGGGAGAGTCTCGTTCCGGCGCGCATTGAAACGGGCCGTGGCTACGGCCATGAAGGCCGGGGCCCAGGGTGTTCGGGTCCAGTGCGCCGGCCGGCTGGGCGGGTCGGACATGGGGCGGCGCGAGTGGTACCGGGAGGGCCGGGTGCCGCTCCACACGCTCCGGGCCGACATCGACTACGGCCAGGCCACGGCCAGCACCACGGTCGGGGCCATCGGCGTGAAGGTCTGGGTCTACAAGGGCGATGTGGTCCCTTCTCTGACCGCTACCCGCGAGAAGATCGCCGCCGAAGCGGCGCTGGCAACCGGAGGCCCGGCCGGGCGCCGGGTTTCCGCCAAGGCGCGCGCCGAAGCGGCCGCCGGCGAGACCGGAGCCGGCCGACTCATCGAGGCCGGAGGCGGCAAGCGCCTCATCGAGGCGGGAGGCGGCAAGCGGCGGGAATCCGGCAAGCGCCTCATCGAGGCGGGCGGGGGCCGGCGAATTTCCCGCGACGAAGCCAGGACGGAGTTCGAGGCGGCCAGGCGGGAAACCGATCTGGTCGAAGAAGAGGAGGACGTGGTGGAGCCGGCCTCCGGCGCCGAGCCGAATGCGACCGGCGGGCCGGACCTCACCGGGGCACCCGAGGAGCGGACCGAAGCACCCACCTCTCCGGCTCCCGAGGCGGCGACCGATGAGGCGGCTCGAGACGAGGAGCCGCCGGGCGAGGGAGAGGATGACGATGCCGAAGGCGGGGAGGAGTCCTAGCCATGCTCATGCCCAAGCGAACGAAGTACCGCCGGGCGCAGCGGGGCCGCCTCAAGGGCCAGGCCAAGGGCGGAACCCGAGTCAGTTTCGGTGAGTTCGGTCTCCAGGCCGTGGAACCGGGCTGGATCACCGCCCGACAGATCGAGGCTGCTCGTGTCGCCATGACCCGTCATATCAAGCGCGGCGGCAAAGTGTGGATCAACCTCTTCCCCGACAAGCCGGTGACCGAGAAACCCGCCGAGACCCGGATGGGGTCGGGCAAGGGCACTCCCGAGTACTGGGTGGCCGTGGTGAAACCCGGAAGGGTGATGTTCGAGATGTCCGGAGTCGGCGAAGATCTGGCGCGTGAGGCCATGCGCCTTGCCTCCCACAAGCTGCCTCTCAAGACCAAGTTTGTTCGTCGGGAGGAGACATGAAGGCGAGCGAACTCACCGGCCTGCGCTACCGCGAGCTCACGGACAAGCTGGCGGAGACCAAGGAGGAGTACTTCAACCTGCGTTTTCAGATGGCAACCAACCAGCTCGACAACACGGCTCGGCTCCGGGAACTACGGCGGGACATCGCCCGTATCAACACGGTGATGCGGGAGCAGGAAATCGCCGCTTGGCAGGACCAGCAGGCCGGGGATGAGGAGGTCGAAGCGTGACCGATCGTCCCTCGCGCAAAGTGCGGGTCGGCGTGGTGGTTTCCGAGGCCCGCAACAAGACCATCACCGTCCAGGTGACCGAGTCGAAGCGTCATCCCCTTTACGACAAGGTCGTGCCCACCCACACACGTCTGCACGCCCATGACGAAAGCAACGAGGCCCGGCTCGGGGACATGGTTCGGGTCATGGAAACCCGGCCGTTGTCCAAGACGAAGCGCTGGAGGCTGGTTGAGATCGTGGAGCGGGCCCGATGATCCAGCAGGAATCACGACTCAAGGTGGCCGACAACTCGGGAGCTCGAGAGGTGTTGTGTATCAGCGTGCTGGGAGGCTCGCGACGTCGCTATGCGCGGGTGGGCGACATCATCGTCGCCACGGTGAAGGACGCCATTCCCGGCAGCAGCGTGCGCAAGGGAGAACTCGTCAAGGCGGTGGTGATCCGAACCCGAAAGGAAGCCCGGCGCACCGACGGCACCTACATTCGCTTCGACGACAACGCCTGCGTGCTCATCAATGAGCAGCGCCAGCCACGGGGAACCCGCATTTTTGGACCGGTGGGGCGCGAGCTCCGCGAGCGCCGGTTCATGCGCATCGTGTCGCTCGCTCCGGAGGTTCTGTGATGAAGTTGCGGGAAGGGGACCACGTAATGGTGATCACCGGGAAGGACGCCGGCAAAGAAGGAAGGATCGCCCGCGTCCTCCCCAAGAAGAACAAAGTGATCGTGGAGGGTGTGGCCACCGCCAAGCGTCACCAACGGCCCACCGGCCAGACGTATCAGGGCGGGATCATCGACAAGGACATGCCGGTCGACGCTTCCAACGTGATGCTGGTGTGTGAGCAAGATGGGCCGGTGCGATCCCGCTCCGCCATCGATGCCGATGGCGTGAAGCGCCGGGTTTGCATCCGCTGTGGAGGCGACCTGTGATGGCGATGCCGCGCCTCAGGCAGCGTTACGTGGAAGATGTCCGAGCCCGGCTCATCGAGCAGCTGAGCCTGGACAACGTGATGCAAGTGCCTCGGCTGGACAAGATCGTCGTCAACATGGGGGTGGGCGACGCCGCGGCCGACGCCAAGCTGATCGAAGGCGCCATGGCCGACCTGGCGGTGGTGACCGGCCAAAAGGCGCGCCTCAACAGGGCTCGCCGCTCCATCGCCAACTTCAAGCTGCGGCAGGGTATGCCGGTCGGGGCCTCGGTTACACTGCGGGGCGACCGGATGTGGGAGTTCTTCGACCGCTTGGTGTCGTTGGCGATTCCCCGCATCCGGGATTTCCGTGGCCTCAACCCGAACTCGTTCGACGGGCGCGGGAACTACACCTTCGGGGTGAATGAGCAGTTGATCTTTCCCGAAGTCGACTACGACTCGGTGATGAAGGTGAGGGGAATGGACATCACGATCTGCACGACGGCCCAAGACGACGAGGGGGCGCGGGCGCTCCTGGAGGCATTCGGGTTTCCCTTCCGTCGGCGAGAAGTCGAGGTGTGATGTGGCCAAGAAGTCGCTGGTCGCCAAAGCGAACCGCAAGCCGAAGTACAAGGTACGGGCCTACAACCGGTGCCGGCGTTGCGGAAGGCCTCGGGCCTACCTGCGCAAGTTCGGTATGTGTCGGATCTGCGTGCGGCAGCTGGCGCATCGCGGCGAGCTTCCCGGCGTGAGAAAGGCCTCGTGGTAACGATGATGACCGATCCGATTGCCGACATGCTCACTCGCATCCGCAACGCGTCCATGGTGCAGAAGCCGAATGTGGACATGCCCACTTCGAAGATTCGTGAGGGCATCGCCGGCATCCTGGCCGAGGAGGGTTACCTGGAGGGCTACCGGGTCGAGGGCGAGGGCGTGCACCGGACCCTCAGCCTGACCATCCGTTACCGAGAGGATCGGGCGGCAGTCATTCAAGGGTTGCGGCGGGTGTCCAAACCGGGTGGCCGGGTATACCGGAGCGTCGACGAGCTTCCCCGCGTCCAAGGTGGTCTGGGCGTGGCGATCATCTCCACTTCCCAGGGTCTCCTGGCCGATCGTGAGGCGCGCCGGCGCCGCCTCGGTGGTGAAGTCCTCTGCGAGGTGTGGTGATGAGTCGCGTCGGTGCCGCTCCCGTGCCCCTCCCCTCGGGCGTCGACATCCAGACAGACGGCCGCCGGGTCAAGGTCAAGGGTGCCAAGGGTGAGCTGGAGCGGACCTTCCACGATCGGGTATCGATCACCGTCGAGGACGGCCAGGCGGTGGTTTCTCGGGCCGATGATGAGCGCGAGTCGAAGGCCCTCCACGGGCTGAGCAGAGCGCTGCTCAACAACATGGTGGTAGGCGTATCCGAGGGTTTCGTCAAAGAATTGACCATGGTCGGGGTGGGCTACCGCGCCGGCACGAAGGGCAAGGACCTGGAGTTGCTGGTCGGGTTCAGCCACCCGGTGGTGGTGGCGGCTCGTCCGGGGATCGAATTCGAAGTGCCCGAACCGACCAGGATCATCGTGCGGGGCATCGACAAGGAATTGGTCGGCCAGGTGGCCGCCGACATTCGCAAGGTATCGCCGCCCGAGCCCTACAAGGGCAAGGGGATTCGCTACGTCGATGAGTACGTCCGGCGCAAGGCCGGCAAGGCCGGGGTAGGTGCGGTATGAGGGGCTCCCGAGCCGATGCCCGCCGTCGCCGCCACTTTCGGGTCCGCAAGTCGGTGCGGGGTACGTCGTCCCGGCCCCGTCTCGCCGTTTTCAAGAGCAACCGGCACATCTGTGCCCAGCTCATCGATGATGAAGCGGGTCGGACGCTGGCGGCTGCATCATCGTACGAGAAAGAGCTTCGAGAGCGCACCCTCACTGTTGCCACCGCCTCCGAGGTGGGCAAGCTGATCGGCGACCGGGCCGCCGTCGCCGGCATCACCTCGGTGGTCTTCGATCGGGGCGGGTATCCGTTCCACGGACGGATAAAGGCGTTGGCGGATGCCGCCCGCGAGGGCGGCCTGGAGTTCTAGGGGGCCCATGGACCGTCAGCGCCGTGACCGTGCCGAAGGCCCCCAGTTCGACGAGCGGGTCATCGCCATCAACCGCGTCTCCAAAGTGGTGAAGGGCGGCCGGCGCTTCTCGTTCACGGCCTTGGTAGCCGTCGGGGACGGCCGGGGCCGCGTCGGTGTCGGGTACGGCAAAGCCAAGGAGGTCCCCACTGCCATCCAGAAAGGCGTCGAAATCGCCCGCAAGGACATGAGACCCGTGCCGATGTCGGGGACCACCATCATCCATGCCATCGAGGGCAAGCAAAGCGCTTCCCGAGTGCTGCTCAAGCCGGCGGCCCCCGGTACGGGTGTCATAGCCGGCGGGGCCGTCCGCCAGATCCTGGAAGCGGCCGGTATCAAGGACGTTCTCGCCAAGTCGCTGGGCTCGCCGACTCACATCAACGTGGCCAAGGCGACGATGAACGCGTTGTTCTCCCAGCGCAGGCCCGACGAGGTGGCCCGGCACCGGGGCAAGGATGCGGAAGAGGTGACCCCGCCGGCGCTGCTGGCCGGGTATCGGGCCGCCGAGCTGGCGCGCACCGAGGTCGGGGAGTAGTCCGTGGCCGGGAAACTGAAGATCACGCTGATCCGCAGCACGATCGGGCAGAAGCCGAAGGCTCGAGCCACCGTGCAGAGCCTGGGACTGCGCAAGATCCGCCAGTCCACGGTTCGCCCCGACAGTCCCGAGGTGCGCGGGATGATCGAGGGGGTTCGCCACCTCGTGGACGTGGAGGAAGTGAAGTGAAGCTCCACCATCTTCGGCCCGCACCAGGCTCGAAGCGGGCGCGCCTTCGGGTAGGTCGGGGCGAGTCGGGTAAGCGGGGCAAGACGGCCGGCCGGGGGACCAAGGGTCAGAAGGCCCGTGGCAAGGTGCCGGCCTACTTCGAGGGCGGCCAGATGCCCCTCCAGCGACGTACCCGCAAGCTCAAGGGCTTCCGCAACCCCAACAAGGAGTACTTCGCGTTGGTCAATGTGGGCCGACTGGGGGTGTTTCCGGTCGGGGCCACGGTCTCCCCGGAGGATTTGCGCCGCCGCGGGATGGTCAAGAAGCGGGGACGGGTCAAGGTCCTCGGCGAAGGAGAGATCGATCGCTCGTTGACCGTACGGGCCCATGCCTTCAGCCTCGGGGCGGTGGAGAAGATCCAGGAGGCCGGAGGCACAGTCGAGGTGATCGAGTGAGTGGAGCTGCCCCCAGCCGACCCCGGCTAACCTCGCAGCAATCCTGCCATCCTGCACCGTTGCGGAAGGACTCTGACTGATGCTGTCGGTCTACCGGAACATGTTCCGGATCGCCGATCTCCGGAACAAGATTCTCTTCACGATCTTCGTCTTCGGTATCTACCGGCTGGGCGCGTCCATTCCCGTCCCCGGCGTGGATCTGGACCGGGTCGAGCAGTTCGCCGACCAGGCAGAGCAGTCGGGGGTGGTGGGCCTCCTGAGCCTGTTTTCGGGCGGGGCCCTGGAACAACTGTCGGTGCTGGCCCTCGGCATCATGCCCTACATCACCTCGTCGATCATCATGCAGCTGCTGGCCGTTGTGATTCCTCGGCTGCAGCGGCTCCAGGACGAAGGCGAGGCGGGCCGCAAGGTGATCACCCAGTGGACCCGATACCTGACCGTGATCCTGGCCCTACTCCAATCGACCGGCCTCACGTTCCTGTTCCACTCCGGAGGGGGCGGCGGTTTTGCCGGGAGCTTTACCGGAGGCATCGACCTGATCCCCAACTACACACCCGGACGAGTGATCCTCATTGTGATGACGTTCACGGCCGGGACGGCCTTCGTGATGTGGCTCGGCGAGTTGATCACTCAACGAGGCGTCGGCAACGGGATGTCGCTGATCATCTTCATCAACATCATCAGCCAGATCCCCTCGCAGTTCACCCTCATCCGTGAGGATCCCAATTCGGACACCTTCAAGTTCCTCTTCATCATGGCCATGTTCCTGCTTCTGGTGATCGGGATCATCTTCGTGGATCAGGGCCAGCGTCGGATTCCCATTCAATTCTCCAAGCGGGTGCGAGGACGTCGCGTCCTGGGCGGCCAGAGCACCTATATCCCGCTGAAGGTCAACACGGCCGGAGTGATTCCGGTCATCTTTGCCTCCAGCGTTTTGTTCTTCCCCGCCCTGGTGTCGACGTCCATTCCGTGGGCCGGGTTGCGCACCTGGGTGAACGACAACATCCTCAACACCGCCAGCCTCTGGTACATCGTGCTGTTCTTCCTGCTCATCGTGTTTTTCACGTACTTCTACACGGCCATCCAGTTCGATCCCGTTCGGCAAGCCGAGCAGATCCAGCGCCAGGGCGGCTTCGTCCCCGGCATCAGGCCGGGGCGCCAGACCGCCGAGTATCTGCAGCACATCCTGAGCAGGATCACGTTCCCCGGCTCGTTGTACCTCGCTTCGGTGGCCGTCCTGCCGTCGATCTTCGCCGCCTTCTGGAACATCCAGATCGGCTTCAGCGGCATCTCGCTGCTCATCGTCGTCGGTGTCGCCCTGGAGACGATGAAGCAGATCGAGAGCCAGCTGATGATGCGGAACTACGAGGGCTTCCTCGCCTGATGGGGAGGCGGCTCATCCTTCTCGGTCCTCCCGGGGCCGGGAAGGGAACCCAAGCCGAGCGTATCTGCCGGGTCCTCGGCATACCCCACCTCTCGTCGGGAGACATGTTGCGAGACAACGTGGCCTCCGGCACCGAGTTGGGTAGAGAAGCCAAGACCTACATGGATGCCGGCGAACTCGTGCCCGACGAGCTGGTCACGGCCATGGTGGTCGAGCGCCTCTCCGCCTCCGACGCCGACTGCGGTTACTTGCTCGACGGCTTCCCTCGCACCGAAGCGCAGGCAGATGCCCTGGAGGAGGCCACCGCCGACCACCCCGTCGAGCTGTCGATCTACCTCGACGTCCCCGGCGAGGAGCTGGTCTCCCGCCTCCTGGGCCGGGGCCGGCCCGATGACACCGAGGAGGTGGTTCGCAACCGGCTCCGGGTGTACCGGGAGGAAACCGAGCCGCTGATTCGCCATTACGAATCTGGAGGAATGCTGCGCGGGGTCGACGGTGTTGGCAGTGTTCCAGAGGTCTTTTCCCGCATAGCAGAGGTGCTGGCCGGTTGATCACCCTCAAGACCGACGAAGATTTCGAGAAGATGAGCCTGGCGGGCGCCGTGGTGGCCGAGGTGCTCGAGGCGGTGCAGGGCGCCGCCGTCCCTGGGGCGTCGATGAAAGACCTCGACGCGCTGGCGGCCGGGATCATCAGGGATCAGGACTGCACGCCGTCGTTCCTCGGCTACCACGGCTTTCCCGCCTCGATCTGCACCTCGCCGAACAACGTCATCGTCCACGGCATCCCCGATGATTACCGTGTCGCAGAAGGGGATCTCCTGTCGATCGACGCCGGGGCGATCTACCAGGGCTGGCACGCCGATGCCGCCATCACCTTTGCGGTGGGCGAGGTCCCCGAGCGCACCGCCGAGCTCATCGCGGCAACCGCCGAGGCACTCGATGCCGGAATCGCTTGCGTCGAGCCCGGCATCCGGGTTGGGGACATCGGCAACGCGGTCGAGACGGTGGCCAAGAGCCACGGCCTCGGCGTGGTTCGGGAGTACATCGGGCATGGGATCGGCAGGGCCATGCACGAGGAGCCTCAGGTGCCCAACTTCGGCCGGCCGGGCACCGGCCTGAAGCTTCGAGAGGGGATGGCCATCTGCATCGAACCGATGTTCAATCTGGGCGGCCCGGAGACCTCGCTCCTCGACGACGGCTGGACGGTGGTCACCGCCGACGGTTCGCTGTCGGCCCACTTCGAGGACACGGTCGCCGTCACCGCCGACGGTTCCCGGGTGCTCACCCGGGAGTCGGTGCGAAGTCCTGAGTTGTAGCCGTTCACCGGGCACCGCTACTATGCGGCCACGGCCCGCCGCCGGGCCGTAGTTTTTCGTGGCCAAGAAAGACGACGTCATCGAGATCGAGGGCACCGTCGTCGAGCCGCTACCGAACGCTATGTTCAAAGTGAAACTCGACAACGGGCACGAGGTGCTCGGGCACGTCTCCGGGAAGATGCGAGTTCACTACATTCGCATCCTGCCGGGTGACCGGGTCCGGCTGGAACTGTCGCCCTACGACCTCGAGCGGGGAAGGATCACCTACCGGTACCGATGAAAGTGCGACCGTCGGCGAAGCGGATGTGCGAGAAATGCCGGATCATCCGGCGGCACGGTCGCGTGTGGGTGATTTGCTCGAACCCAAGGCACAAGCAGAGGCAGGGCTAGATGGCACGCATATCGGGAGTCGATCTCCCCAGGGAGAAACGGGTGGAGGTAGGGCTGACCTACATCTACGGGATCGGCCGGTCGCTGTCGAATCTCATCCTGGAACACACCGGGGTGAACCCAGACGTCCGGGTCCGCGATCTCACCGACGATGACATCGTGAAGATCCGAAACTTCATCGACTCCAACTTCCAGGTCGAGGGCGATCTCCGCCGTGAGGTGACCCAGAACATCAAGCGCAAGGTCGAGATCGGTAGCTACCAGGGCATTCGGCACCGGCGCGGTCTGCCGGTGCGGGGCCAGCGCACCCACACCAACGCCCGCCAGCGCAAGGGTCCCCGCCGTGCGGTGGCCGGCTCGAAGAAAGTCACCAAGAAGTAGCGCATGACCGACGACACCACTCTCCCCGAGGATCAGGTCTCCGAAGAGCAGCCGGCGGCCGCCGAAGCGCCTCCGGAGGGCGCCCCTCAAACCGCGGAGCCGCAGGTTCCCGAAGCCTCCGAGGAGTCGGCCGCCACCGCCGTCGCCGAGGCCGATGCCGAGGCTGCCGAGCCGGAGGGTGCCGCTCCTGCGGCCGTCGAGGCCGAAGCAGTCATTGGGGAGCCCCAGCCCACGATGCGGCGAGGACGACGCGTTCTCCAACACGGCCAGGCGCACATCCGGGCCAGCTTCAACAACACGATCATCAACATCACCGACCTCGAGGGCAATTCGCTGGCATGGACCTCGGGTGGTTCGGTGGGCTTCAAAGGGTCCAGAAAGTCAACGCCGTACGCGGCCCAGGTGGCCGCCGAGCAGGCTGCCCGCAAGGCGGGCGAGTTCGGCATCCGCAAGCTCGACGTGATCGTGCGCGGGTCGGGGTCGGGGCGGGAGACGGCGGTGCGGACTCTGCAGACCATGGGTATGGAGATCACCGGAATCACCGACGTCACCCCCATTCCCCACAACGGGTGTCGGCCCAAGAAACGGCGGAGAGGCTGATGGCTCGCTACACGGGATCGGTGTGCAAGCTGTGCCGTAGGGAGCGGCAGAAGCTCTACCTGAAGGGTGCCCGGTGCGGCTCCTCGAAGTGCTCCGTGGACAAGCGGCCCTATCCACCCGGAGAGCACGGGCGGGGCCGGCTGCGGGAGACTCAGTACCTCATCCAGCTCAGGGAGAAACAGAAGGCCCGGCGCATCTACGGCGTACTCGAGAAACAATTTCGCAAGTACTATCGGGAGGCCGCCCAGGCTCGGGGGGTGACCGGTGTTCGCCTGCTTCAGATCCTGGAGAGCCGTCTCGACAACGTGGTATACCGGGCCCGGATGGCCGCGTCGCGAGCCCAGGCCAGGCAACTGGTCAGTCACGGACACTTCCGCGTCAACGGCCGCAAGGTGGACGTCCCCTCCTACCGAATCCGGGCGGGTGATGTGGTGACGCTCAACGAGAAGGCCCGCGACCTGTTCCCGGTGCAGCACGCGCTCGACACCACCACCGATCGAATGGTGCCCGAATGGCTCGATGTCGAGGTGGATTCCCGCAAGATCACGATCGCCGATCTGCCCAGCCGCGAGCAGATCGACGTTCCGGTCCAAGAGACGCTCATCGTCGAGCTGTATTCGAAGTAGGGGTGAGGCAATGCTGATCGTTCAACGTCCGCAAATCGAAGAAGAGCCACTCAGCCCGATCCGGAGCCGGTTCATCGTCGAACCGCTCGAGCCAGGCTTCGGACAGACGCTGGGGAACACCCTGCGCCGAACGCTGCTATCGAGGATCCCCGGTGCGGCGGTGACGTCCATTCGTATCGACGGTGTGCAGCACGAGTTCACGACGGTTACCGGCGTCGTGGAAGACGTGGTCGACATCATCCTGAATCTCAAGCAGCTCGTGTTGCGTCTCGACACCGACGAGCCGCAGACCTTGCACCTCTCCGCCCACAGGAAGGGAGAGGTCACGGCGGCCGACCTGGAGTTGCCGGCGGGAGTGGAGGTCATCAATCCCGATCTCCACCTGGCCACCCTTTCTTCCTCCGGCAAGCTGGAGATGGAGATCACCGCCGAGCGGGGAGTCGGCTACCGCACCGCCGACAAGAACAAACAGGGCGATGTCATCGGTGTCATTCCCGTCGACTCCATCTTTTCACCGGTGCGAAAGGTGGCCTACGAGGTCGAGAACACCCAGGTGGGCCAGATGACCGATTTCGATCGGCTCATCGTCGACGTGGAGACCGATGGGTCCGTGTCCCCTCGCGAGGCCATCTCGTCTTCCGGCAAGACCCTCCGTGAACTGTTGGGCCTCTTCGCCGATTTCGGAGAGGGCGTCGGCCTCGAGCTGGGCGACATCGTGGAGGCGGAGTCGGGATCACCCGATCTCGATCTGCCGATCGAAGCGCTCGACCTCTCCGAACGGCCCCGCAATTGTCTGCGCCGGGCCCAGGTCCAGACCGTGGGCGAGCTGGTGCAACGCACCGAGGAAGATCTGCTCAACATCACCAACTTCGGTCAGAAGAGCTTGGAAGAGGTCGTCGCCAAGCTCGATGATCTCGGTCTCTCCCTGCGGGCCGCCCGGGACGAGGAGGAGGACTAGTGCCTCGGCCTCGCAAGGGGCCCCGCCTCGGCTCCGGCCCGGCTCATCAGCGACTGATGCTGGCCAACTTGGCCGGCGCACTCATCGAAGAGGAGCGCATCGTGACTACGGTGACCAAGGCCAAGGTGTTGCGGCCCTACGTCGAGAAGCTGATCACCAAGGCTCAGCGCGGGGATTTGCATGCTCGGCGCCAGATCCTGCGTGACATCACCGACACCGAAATCGTCACCAAGCTCTTCGACGACGTGGCTCCCCGGTACGCCGATCGGCCCGGCGGCTACACCCGCATCGTCAGAGTAGGGCCACGTCGGGGCGACAATGCCGAGCTGGCGGTCATGGAGCTGGTCTGAGGAGGGCTTGAAGAGACGGCCGCCGCTCGGGGCTGCGTTGGAGCAACTCGAAGCCGTTACTTGAGTAGCAGCGCCCCAATGCGACGCTCGGCGATCGAAAGTCCAATGAGCCCCATGCCGGCGAGGAAACCGACGTGCCCCACCAACGTCCAGTCGAAGACTCCGAGCGTCAGCGACCGGATGAGCTCCACGCCGTGATAGAGCGGCGAGAACCTGGCGATCACCCCCAGCCAGTCCGGATAGACGCTGATCGGATAGAACGTCGCTGAGAACAGGAAGAGGGGAAGGGTGGCCAGCGTCACCAGATCGAGGTCCTGCCAGCTGCGCATGAACGTCGTCGCCGCCATGCCCACCGCAGCGAAGGCAAACGCAATCAGCAGGGCCGCCGGCAGCGCCAGCCATCCCCACGGAGACAGGACCAGCCCCATGGCCGCCATCACCACGACGAACGCGGCGGAATACAGGCCGCCCCGGATGAGCGACCATCCGATCTCGCCCACGGCGATGTCGCCGGGACTCAACGGCGTGGCCAGCATGGCGTCGTAGACCTTCTCGTATCGCAGCTTGAAGAAGATGTTCATCGTCGACTCCAGGACGGCCCCGTTCATCGCCGAGGCGGCCAGCAGCGCCGGGGCGGCGAAGGCGGCGTAGGAAATGAGAGTGCCGTCGTACGAGACGTCGCCGACCAGCTTCTCGATCCCAACGCTGATCGAGAACAGGTAGAAGATCGGTTCGAAGAACCCGCTGAAGACGATCAGCCAGAGCTGGCGGTAGACCCGCAGGTTGCGCTCGAGCAGGTGCAGGGAATGCCGGCCCCGCACCCGCAGCCGGGGAAGGACCCGGGGGGTCAGCGTGGCGGAGCTCACAGCTCCAGTCTCTTTCTCAGCAGAACCACAGCCAGGATCGTTCCGACGAGCGTGAACGCGGCCAGGTAGCCAACGTGAGCCACGGGATGCCAGGCCGTTGCCTGTTCCAGGGCCACTCCCCGGGTGAGCTCGACTCCGCTCCACAGCGGGGTGGCGTAAGCGATCGGCTGCATCCACCCGGGAAGCTGCTCCACGGGGAAGAAGGTACCTGAGAACAGAAACATGGGGATGACGGCGAAGCGGAACATTCCCGAGATGCCCTGGGCCCCGTCCAGGGTGGCCGTGAACGCCATGACCGGCGCGGCGAAGGCCATGCCGGTGAGCACGGCGGGGGCGATCGAGGCCAGGCCCCGCCCCGGATCCACCGCCCCGAAGAGTGCCATGATCACCACGAACACCGCCGAGCTGAACGTCAAGCGGGCGGTCACCCAGCCGAGATGTCCCAGCGTCAGGTCGCGCACGCCGATGGGGGTGGCCAGGGCCGCCTCATAGCTGCGTACCCACTTGATGCCGGCCATCACCGGAAACGAGGAGTCCCCGGCGCCGGTCTGCATGGCGGTGGCGGCCAGCAACCCGGGAGCCAGGAACTCGAGGTAGGTGAACCGGTCGAGCGTTGCCGGCCCGGCTCCCTGGTCGACAAGCGTTCCCAGCCCGAGGCCCATGGCGGCCAGATACAGGACCGGATTGAGGAACGTGGTGATGACGCTGCCCCGCCAGGTGTGGCGATAGACCCGGGCCCGTGACTCGAGGTAGCGGAGAGGGCGCGATTCGGCCATCAGTCGATCAGCATCCGGCCGGTGAGCCGCAGGAACACGTCTTCGAGCGTGCTCCTCCGCACCACGATCTGATCCGGGAACAGGCCCCGCTCGTGCACGTTCTGGGCGGCGTGGTCCCCATCGTCGGTATACAGGAGGACCCGGTCGGGGAGCACCTCGGTCCGGCGCGCCAGCCCGTCCAGTCGATCGATCGCCCGGTCCTGCTCGCCCACCGGAAACCGGAGCTCGACCACCTCGCGGGTGGAGTAGCGAG
This sequence comes from uncultured Acidimicrobiia bacterium, assembly GCA_964347285.1. Lineage (GTDB taxonomy): Bacteria > Actinomycetota > Acidimicrobiia > Spongiisociales > JAOTWH01 > CAYFYE01. The sequence goes on along the minus strand of CAYFYE010000010.1, from coordinate 24,840 downwards.
CGATGAGATCGAGCGGCGAGCCCTCGGCGGCGATCTTGCCTTTGTCCATCACCACCAACCGGTCGCAGAGCTGCTCGGCCTCGTCCATGTAGTGGGTCGTGATGATCAATGTCGCCCCGCTCTTCTTGAGCCGGTACAGGCGGTCCCACAGGGCGTGACGAGCCTGGGGATCGAGGCCGGTGGTGGGCTCGTCGAGGATCACCAGCTCGGGCTCGTTGATCAAGGCCCGGGCCACGATGAGGCGTCGCTTCATGCCCCCCGAGAGGTTGTCCACCTTGTCTGTGCGGCGTTCGCTGAGCTGGGCGAAATCGAGCAACTCGTCGATGCGGGTCCGAATGACCTCGCGGGGGAGGTTGAAGTAGCGCCCATAGACGATGAGGTTTTCTTCCACCGGGAGCTCGAGGTCGAGGTTGCTTTCTTGGGGAACGACGCCGAGGCGGGCCCTGATGGCCGGTCCGTCCCGGCCCGGATCCAGCCCGAGCACGGTGAGTGTCCCCGACGTCACCGGTGAGACCGCGCCGATCATTCGCATCGTCGAGCTCTTGCCGGCCCCGTTGGGCCCCAGGAAGCCGAAGGCCTCTCCCCGCCGCACTTCGAAGTCGATGCCGTCGACTGCAACCAGGCCGTCGAAGCGCTTGGTGAGATCGCGGGCAAAAACGAGGGTGTCGTCCATGAGCCCGGCAACGATAGCCATGCGCGTTTCCCGGCCCGGCCGTACCTCTTCGAGCGGGGCCGATCCGGCATCTAACCTGCCGCTGATGGACTTCGCCGCCACGCTACGCCGCGTCTACCGGTCGCTGACGCTGCGGCGCGAGCCGTTCGTGTGGATGTCGCTCAACTCGGAGGCGACCGGAGACGCTCTGGTGGTGGTGGTGGGCTCGGCGCTGGTATTCCTCGTCGTCGAGGGCGGCTTCGAGTCGTTCAACCTGGAATTCGTTCTCCAGGTCCTCCTGGACTGGTTGATCGGCTGGTTGATCATCGCCGCGACCACCTGGGCGGCGATCCGTTTCGTCTTCAGGGCGGACACTCCCTATGCCGACGTGCTGCGGGTGGCCGGGTTTGCGTTTCCGGCCTGGCTGCTGCGTCTGGTCACCAACCGGCTCGTGGCCGAAGAATGGGGCCTGGTCCTGGGGAGCATCTGGTTCCTGGCGGTGATCGCGGCCGGAGTCCGCGTTCTGACCGGTTTGGTCTGGGAACGGGCCTGGGCGGCGGCCGCCCTAGGCTTCGCCGGCTGGCTCATCATCGGGCTCCTCTTCCGCGCCGTCTGAGATCGTGCCCGTCTACCGACTGGACCTCGCTTACGACGGCTCCGGGTTCCACGGCTACGCTCGCCAGCCGGACGTCCGCACCGTTCAGGGTGAGCTGGAGGGAGCGCTGATGCGCATCCTGGGCCTGCGCCGGTCCCCGGCCACCAGAGTGGCCGGCAGAACCGATGCCGGCGTGCATGCCCGCGGCCAGGTGGTGAGCCTGGACCTGCCCCAGGCGGTCGACGCCGATCGGCTGCACAGGTCGCTCAACTCGATCCTGAGCCCCGAGGTGGTCGTCCGTCGGCTGGCAGAAGCCCCTCCCGGCTTCGATGCCCGGAGGTGGGCTCGTTCCCGGACCTACCGGTACCGGATCCTCAATGCCCCGCTGGCCGATCCGTTCCTGAGTCCCACCTCTTGGCACGTGGCCGAGCCCCTTTCATCGAGCGCTATGGGGGCCGCCGCCGGCCACATGGTCGGATCCCATGACTTCGCCTCGTTCTGTCGGGCCGGCCCCGACCAGGACACCCAGCGCGAGGTGTCGTCCGCTCGCTGGGATCCGGAGGACGAGTTGCTGATCTTCGAGATCACCGCCCATGCCTTCTGCCACCAGATGGTGCGCTCGATCGTCGCTACCTGCGCGGCCGCCGGCGGGGGCCGGCTCGATCCGGCCGAGGTCCCGGCCATTCTGGAGGCTCGCGATCGCGACGCTGCCCACGGGGCGGCTCCGCCTCACGGGCTGTTCCTGTGGTCGGTCGAGTACTGACCGCCGGTTTACCAACGCTTCGAGAGTGGGCGGCGGGCGTTCTTTCGATGGTTCGCCATGCGGGCGGGCCCCCGGACGTCAGCGAGAGTTGACCGCGGTCGCCATCGTGCCGTCGGCTCGTCGGGGTGGAGGCATGGGCCGCAGCCCGGCTACTATGTGGCCGCTCGCGATCCCTGCGGGCGTTCTCTCGTCATGAAGAGGCAGAAGACGTACTCGCCCCGACCCGGCGAGGTCCGGCGAGACTGGTGGCTCATCGATGCCGCCGGGCTCCCCCTGGGCCGGCTCGCCTCTGAGGCCACGCGCCTGCTCATGGGCAAGCACAAGCCGACCTTTGCCCCTCATGTCGACGTCGGCGATTTCGTGGTCGTGATCAATGCCGCTCAAGTTGCGGTCACCGGCCGAAAGGAATCGGTGAAGCGCTACTTCCACCACTCCGGCTATCCGGGCGGGCTGCGCTCGGAGACGCTGAGCCAGGTGCGGGCCCGCCGACCCGAGCTAATGGTCGAGCGGGCCGTGCGGGGCATGCTCCCCAAGAACCGGCTGGGCCGAAAGATGATCGGCAAACTGAAGGTGTACGCCGGCGCCGAGCACCCCCATCAATCGCAGAATCCCCAGCCTCGCCAGCTGGGGCTGAGGAAGGTGGAGTCCTGATGGGGGCGCCTCCTGCCGCGGTCGCCACCGGCCGGCGCAAGACGTCGGTGGCACGGGTCCGCCTCTATGAGGGGGCCGGCACCTTCAGCCTCAACGGCCGGTCCCTCGAGAACTACTTCCCCTCCATGGCCCAGCGCATTCGGATCCTGGAGCCCATTCGCTCGGTGGGCTACGAAGGGCGCTACGACGTGCACGCCAAGCTCGAGGGGGGCGGCAAGACCGGCCAGGCCGATGCTCTTCGCCTCGGGATCGCCCGAGCCCTCGTCGAGCTGGACTCGGAGCTGAGGACGACGCTCAAGAAGGGCGGGTTCCTCACGCGCGATGCCCGGGTGGTGGAACGGAAAAAGTACGGACTGCGCAAGGCACGGCGGGCTCCGCAGTACACGAAACGCTGACACCCAAGCCGTGCTGATCGAGGGACAACGCCTGTTCGGCACCGACGGTGTGCGGGGACGGGCCAACGTCGATCTCACCGCCGATTTCGCCTTGGACTTGGCCCGGGCCGCCGGCGAGGAACTGAGCGGATCGGTGCTGGTCGGCCGCGACACCCGGCGCTCCGGCCCAATGTTGGGAGCCGCACTCCGGGCCGGCTTTCAATCGGTGGGGGTGGACACCGTGGACGCCGGCATCCTTCCGGCCGGGGCCGTGTCGTACCTGACTCGGACTACCGATGCCTCTTACGGCGCCGTCATCAGCGCCTCTCACAATCCGGCTGAGGACAACGGGATCAAGTTCTTCGGCGCCGACGGCGCCAAGCTATCCGACGAGCTCGAGGACCAGATCGAAGCCCGGCTCCGCCAAGGCCCTCCGTGGCAGGGGCCGACCGGGGGAATGATCGGGATGGAACGCGTGATGTCCGAGGGGCTGGCCCGGTACCTGGATCATCTGACCTCGATGATGCCCTACTCCCTGCGGGGGCTGGACGTGGTTGTCGACTGTGCCAACGGTGCCGCATTTGTGGCCGCACCCGAGCTGTTCACCCGACTCAAGGCCAATGTCGAGGCTGTGGCGGCCACACCAGATGGGACCAACATCAACCTCGATTGCGGTGCCACCCACCCCCACTTTCTGGCCCGACAAACCCAAGGGCGTCTCGGCTTGGCCTTCGACGGCGACGCCGATCGCCTGGTGGCCGTCGATGAGGAGGGCGTGCCGGCCAACGGTGATGTGATCATGGCCATTCTGGCCCGACACTTGAAGGAGAAGGGTGAGCTGGAAGGCAATGCGGTCGTAATCACTCCGATGAGCAACCTCGGCTTTCGCAGGGCGATGGCCGATTTGGAAGTCGAGGTAGTGGAGGCCCCGGTGGGAGACCGCTACGTACTCGATGTCATGCGGGAGCGTCGCCTGGCACTCGGGGGAGAACAGTCCGGCCATGTGATCTTTGCCGATCGCACCACCGGAGACGGCCTGGTGACTGCGCTGCGCCTGGTGGAGGTGCTGGCGTCGACGGGTAAGCCCTTGTCCGAGCTTCGATCGATCATGACCGAGTACCCCCAGGTGCTCCGCAACGTCCCGGTCGCCTCCAAGCACGGCCTCGAGGAGGCCGACTCGCTTTGGGAGGCCGTCCGTACCACCCAAGAGGACCTGGGCGAGCACGGACGGGTCTTAGTCCGGGCCTCGGGCACCGAGCCGTTGGTCCGGGTGATGGTGGAAGCCGACACGTCGCCGCGGGCAGCGGCGATCGCCGATGATCTGGCCGCCATCGTGCTCGCCGAGCTGGGGCCGGCAGCCGGCGGAGGCGAAGCCCTCTAACATGGCCTCGGTGCCGCAACGGCGCCGCTGTCGAACAACTGAAGAACCGACCGGAGACACTTGCTCTTCAAGCGCCCGGCCTCTCTGAGGTGACGAGGTAGAGGGAGTATCGAGGTTCTCGGCGGATGCCCTCTCGGCTGCTCACGGTCGTGACGGGGCGGAAGAAAACCCGGGGGCGACCCCGGAGACAGAGGCCGCTTCGACGTGGGACAGGATCACCTGGCGTTCTCCGGTCTCCCGAATCCGAAGGGAGATGCACCCATGTGCGGAATAATGGGTTACGTGGGGCCGCGCTCGGCGCCCACGATCCTGCTGGACGGCCTGGCCCGACTGGAGTATCGGGGCTATGACTCGGCCGGAATAGCCGTTCAGGGCCGAGACGGATTCCAGGTGCGCAAGGCGGCGGGGAAGCTGAACCGGCTGGCGGAGCTTCTGGCCGCCGATCCCGTCGACGGGACTGCCGGCATCGGTCACACCCGGTGGGCCACCCACGGTCCCCCCACCGATCAGAACGCTCATCCCCATACCGATCCCTCCGGGCACTTCGCAGTGGTCCACAACGGGATCATCGAGAACTTCACCGAGCTCAGAGAGGAACTGGAGTCGGCCGGCAACGGGTTCTCTTCGGATACCGACACCGAGGTCCTCGCTCACCTCGTGGCCCAGGAGTACGACGGCGACTTGACGACGGCGGTGCGCCGAGCGGTGGGAAGGGCCAAGGGCGCCTATGCCGTGGTGGTGATGACCACGCTCGAGCCCGGGAAGATCGTGGCCGCCCGAATGATCTCGCCCCTCGTGGTGGGGCTGGCCGACGGCGAGACGATTCTCGCCTCCGACATCCCGGCCGTGCTGCCCCACACCAAGACCGTGATGGTGATCTCCGACGGAGAGATGGCCACCGTCACCAACAGCGGCGTCGCGGTCGAGACCATTGCCGGGGAGCCGATCGAGCGCCGGCCCACAGAGATCGATTGGGATGCCGTCGAGGCCGAACGAGGCGGCTACCCCCACTTCATGTTGAAGGAGATCTTCGAGCAGCCTCAGGTCGTCATCGAGACGTTGAGCGGTCGCCTCTCTGGGGACGGGTCGGTGACTCTCGACGGAGTGTCATTTCCGGAGGGCATGGCGGGCGCCCTCGACAAGGTCTGGATCACAGCGTGCGGCACTGCTTATCACGCCGGCCTGGTGGCCAAGGAGTTCTTCGAGCGCGAACTTCGCATCCCCACCGAGGTGGTCTATGCCCATGAGCTGCGCTATCGGGACCCGCTCATTGCTCCCGGTACTCTGACTCTGGCCATCAGCCAATCGGGCGAGACGGCCGACACCCTGGCCGCCGCTCGTTTGGCTCGGGAACGGGGGTCTCGGGTGCTGGCCGTCACCAACGTCATCGGCAGCACGCTGGCCCGGGAGGCCGATGATGTGCTCGGCCTGCGGGCCGGTCCCGAGATCGCCGTCGCCTCCACCAAGGCCTACCTGGCCATGCTGGTCGACGGTTACCTCATCGGCATGGACCTCGCTGCGGCACGGGGGACCCTGGATGTCGAGGCGGCCCAACACTTGGCGAGCGGCCTGGCACTCCTGCCCCTCCAGTTGGAGGAAGTCCTCGGGAGAGACGAGGAGATCGCCGAGCTGGCGGCACGCCTCGGCACGGCTGAGGACGTCTATTTCATCGGCCGGGGCCTCGACTATGCGGTGGCCACCGAGGGCTCGCTCAAGATGAAAGAGATCTCCTACGTCCACTCCGAGGCAATGCCGGCGGGTGAGCTCAAGCACGGCACGCTGGCTTTGGTCACCCCGCAAACCCCGGTGGTGGCGGTGGTGACCCAGGGCCATGTCTACGACAAGACGATCTCGGCCATCCAGGAGGTCAAAGCCCGGGGGGCGCCGGTGGTGGCGGTGGCCTACCAGGACGACCCGGAGATCGGCAAGCACGCCGACCACCTACTTCCCATTCCCCGGACCCTCGATGCCCTCAGCCCGGTGCTGGCCACGGTTCCGCTTCAGCTGCTCGCCTACCACATGGCACGCTTGCGGGGCCATGACATCGATCAGCCCCGCAACCTCGCCAAGAGCGTGACGGTGGAATGAGGGCCGACGCTTGAAGATCATCGGCTTGGGCGTCGACTTGGCTGAGATCGGCCGGGTACGGGGGGTCCTGGAGCGTTATCCACGGTTTGCCGAGCGCTGCTTCACCCCCGCGGAGCGCGAATACGCTTTCCGCTTCGCCAATCCGGCCCGGCGCTTTGCGGCCCGCTTCGCCGGGAAAGAAGCGGTCATGAAGAGCCTGGGACGGGGCTGGCGCCACATCCGGTGGCGAGACATCGAGATCACCGGAGGGGGGCAACCCCGGGTCCGGCTCTTCGGCACTGCTCTGGAGCGGGCCGGGACGCTGGGGGTGTCCGACGTTCTAGTCACGATCACCCATACCGATGAGACGGCCCTCGTCATGGCGGTGGCGGTCGGCGAACACCCCTGACCCGGCCGGAGCCCATCGGGGCACCCGGGTACCATCCGCTCGTGAAAACCGTCATCACTCCGGAGGAGGCGGCGCGCCTCGACTCGCTGGCCAAAGACCCGACCGAGGTCCTGATGGACCGGGCCGGGTACGCGGTGGCCCGAGCGGCGGCGCAGATGGGTGCCGGGTACGGCAAGAAAGTGCTGGTGCTGTGCGGGCCCGGTAACAACGGCGGCGACGGTTACGTAGCCGCCCACTACCTCGCCAAGCGGGGGGCCGCGGTCGAGGCGAGGGCGCTCGGCTATCCCCAAGGGGAGGATTCTCCGGCTCGAAAGGCGGCGGCGGCTGCGGTCGACGCCGGCGTCACGGTGCGGCCCCTCGGAGCTCCCGAGCCGGCCGACTTGGTGATCGACGCGCTCTTCGGGGCCGGCTTTCACGGTGAGCTGACCGGGCCGGCCGCCGACTGGGCGGTGACAGCCCGCCGGGTACTGGCGGTCGACATCCCGTCCGGCCTCGATGCCGGCACGGGCCGGGTCAAAGGGACTTGCTTCACGGCGGAGCGCACGGTCACGTTCCACGCCCTCAAGGCAGGCCATCTACTGGGCGAAGGACCCGATCGCTGCGGCGAGGTGGAAGTGATCGACATCGGCCTCGAAGGCGGTGATCCCTTCATGCTGCTGTGCGAGGAGTCGGACGCTCCCCGGCCGCCCCGGCCCCGTACGGCCCACAAGTGGTCGGCGGGATCGGTGCTGGTGGCGGGCGGCTCCCCGGGCATCACCGGGGCTGCGATGTTGGCGGCCCGGTCGGCTCTGGCCGCCGGGGCCGGAGCGGTGCGGGTGGCCGCTCCGGCCGTACTGCAGCCCATCTACGCCGCGATGTCGGCCGAGGTGATGACGGCCGGCATAGGCGACGGTGATCGGTTTGATGGAGCCGATGCGCCGGCCCTCCTGGAGGAAGCCCGGCGCTTCGATGTGCTGGTGCTCGGCCCCGGGCTGGGTCCCGACCAAGGCAAGTTCGTCTCGGCCATCCTCGAGGGCAGAGAGGGGCCACTCCTCATCGATGCCGACGGACTCAATGCACTGTCCGGCTCCGACCAGCTCCTCGAGCGATCCGGACCCACGATGCTGACTCCCCACCATGGCGAGTTCGCCCGTATCACCGGGGAAGACCCTACTCCCGAGGCGGCTCGGCGTCTCGCCCAGTCCACAGGAGTGGTGGTCTTGCTGAAAGGCAACCCCACCATCGTCGCCGGCGAGCGCCGCTGGGTGGTTGCCAGCGGTGGCCCCGAGTTGGCCACGATCGGGACGGGCGACGTCCTGGCCGGGCTGGTGGCCGCCCTGTGGGCGCGCGGCCTGGATGCAGAGGCGGCGGCCCGATCGGGTGCCTACTGGCACGGTCGGGCCGGAGCCGAGCTGGCCGCCTCCGGCGCGGTCACCGCCGAACGGCTGGCCGATGCCATGGCGCGGTGGGCCTGGTGAGGCCTTCCTGGGTCGAGGTCGACCTCGGCGCCATTCGACACAACGTTCGTTTGATCAAAGAGGAGGTGGCGCCGGCCAAGTTGTGCGTGGTGGTCAAGGCCGACGGCTACGGCCACGGCGACGTACCCGTTGCCGAGGCGGCCATGACCGCCGGGGCCGACTGGCTGGCCGTGGCGCTCGTCGAGGAGGGGGTTCGCCTCCGAGAAGCAGGCCTGGAGGGTCCGATCTTGCTGCTGTCGGAGCCGCCGCCCGATCACGCAGGTGATGCCCTCGAATGGGGTTTGAAACCGACGGTCTACACGGATCCTTTCCTCGAGGCGTTGACCGGAATGGGACGCCCCGCCGCCGTCCACCTCAAGGTCGACACCGGCATGCACCGGGTCGGCGCCGACCCGGTGGTCTCTTTGAGCATCGCCCGTACTGCGGGGGCCGGCCATCTCGAGCTGGAAGGGGTCTGGACCCACATGCCGGTGGCGGAGTCCGACACCGAGTTCACCAAGCGCCAGGTCGCCCAGTTCGGCCAGTTCGTCGGGCTGCTCCGCTCCGAGGGCCTGGAACCCTCGATGGTTCACGCCGCCAACTCGGCGGGAGCACTGGCTTATCCCGAGGCTCGCTTCGACATGGTGCGCTGCGGCCTCTCGGTGTATGGCCTCCGTCCGGCCCCGCACATCGCTCCCGACCTCGACCTGCGGCCGGCAATGCGGGTGGTGTCGCAAGTGTCGATGACCCGCCGCCTGCCGGCCGGAGCCCGTCCTTCGTACGGACGCCGCCGGGCTCTGCCCACCGAGGCCACCGTGGCCACGGTCCCCATTGGCTATGCCGACGGTCTGGTACGTCGGCTCGGTGAAGAAGGGGGCGAAGTGCTCATCAGGGGCCGTCGCTACCCGTTTGCCGGCACGGTGACGATGGACCACATAGTCGTGGACGTCGACGACGCCGATGTCGAGCCCGGCGACGAGGTCGTCGTGCTCGGCGCCCAGGGCGACGAGGCGGTTCCGGCCGATGAATGGGCCCGGCGGCTCGACACGATCAACTACGAGATCGTGTGCAACTTCGGCCCCCGCCTACCCCGTCGTTACCGCTCATGACCCTCACCGCGGTTCCCGGGGTGCGGGTGGGCCACTGGACCGACCTCGATGCCCTCACCGGGGTCACCGTCGTGCTGTTTCCGGAGCCCAACGTTGCCGCAGCCGAGTTTCGGGGCGCCGCACCGGGCAGCAGGGAGACGGCCCTTCTCGCCCCCGGAATGCGCATCGAGAACATCCAGGCGTTGGTCTTCGCCGGGGGGAGTGCCTACGGCCTGGCATCCGCCGACGGAGTGGTTCGCCGCCTGGAGAGAGACGGCCTGGGACACCGGACCATAAACGACATCATCGTTCCCATCGTCCCGGCGGCGATCGTTTTCGATCTCGCCATCGGTGATCCGTCGGTCCGCCCGGGCCCCGAGGAGGGGGCGGCGGCATACGATGCCGCCACCGACGGTCCGGTGGCCATGGGCAACGTGGGGGCCGGGGCCGGGGCCACGGTCGCCGGCTGGCGCGGGCCGGCCGCGGTTCGCAAGGGAGGTCTGGGCTCGGCGGTTACCCGGGTGGGGGAGGCCACTGTCGGAGCCCTGGCCGTGGTCAACTCGGTGGGCGACGTCTTCACGCTCGAGGGCGAGCCGCTGACCGGGGGCAAACCGGTCCCCGACCTGGCGCCGACGCAGCCGGTGGACCTGTCCGTCAACACGACGCTGGTGGCCGTGGCCACCGACGCCCACCTCAGCCGGGGGGATCTCATGCGGCTCAACGTCAAGGCCCACGATGCCCTGGCCGTCTGTCTGCGGCCGGGTCACACTCGATATGATGGCGATGCCGCCTTCGCCGTCTCGTGCGGAGACCGCAGCGAGAGTCTGGACGTGATCGGTGAGGCGGTGTTTGTGGTGGTGGGGCGAGCCATCGAAGCGGCAGTGCGCTCCGCCGAGCCGGCCGGCGGGATCCCGGCGATGGAGGAGCGAGGTTGAGCGACGAAGCGGTGCGAGAGCTCTACGAACTCGCCGGCCGTGCTTCGACATGCACTGCCTGCTCCCTCAGCGAGTCCCGCACCCAGGTCGTGTTCGGCGACGGCGACCCCCAGGCCGACCTGATGTTCATCGGGGAGGGTCCCGGCTTTCACGAGGACCAACAAGGTCTGCCCTTCGTCGGGGCCTCGGGGCGGCTGCTCGAGGATCTGCTCGGCGAGATCGGGCTCCACCGCAAAGAGGTGTACATCGCCAACGTGGTCAAGTGCCGACCGCCCGGCAACCGCGACCCTCGGGACGACGAGATCGAGGCCTGCAAGGGCTACCTTCGTCGTCAGCTCGAGTTGATCCAACCGCGGGTGGTGGTCGCCCTCGGCAACTTCGCCACCAAGCTGCTCCTGAAGACGACGCGGGGCATCACCAGTCTGCGGGGCCAGGCCTACCCGTGGTGGGGCCGCCACCTCGTACCGACGTTTCACCCGGCGGCCGGGCTGCGGGGCGGCGAGCGGGTGATCGACCAGCTGCGCGAGGACTTCTCGGTGGTGCGCCGTCTACTCGATGCCCCCCCGGGCAACGCGAGTGCCGACGCCGGGCCCCCTCCCGACTCGGCGAGGGTCGAACAGCTCGATCTCTTCCAGTGATCGTCGAAGTCGAGAGCTCGAGCGAGGCCGACACACTGGCCCTGGGGCGGCGCCTGGCCGGGCTGTTGAGGCCGGGCGACGTGGTGCTGCTGGCCGGGCGCCTCGGTTCGGGAAAGACCGTGTTCACGTCGGGCCTGGCCGAGGGCCTGGGCATCGACGACCCCATCACCAGCCCCAGTTTCGTGCTGGCTCGGACGTACGATGGCTTCTTGCCGCTGGTGCACGCCGATGCCTACCGCCTCGATTCGATCGCCGAGCTGGAGGACCTGGCGCTGGATGAGTTGGCATCGGAGGCCGTGGTCGTGGTTGAGTGGGGGCAAGCCGTCACATCCGGCTTCGGGGAGGACCGGCTCACGGTGGAAATCGAGATGATCAGTCCCGATTCACGACGCATCCGCTTCGTGCCGGCCGGATCGTGGCGGGGGCGGGCCCTGGAGGAGCTGGCCGAATGAAGATACTCGCCATCGATACCGCCACCCCCGCCTCATCGGTCGCCCTCGGCCGTGAGGGCCGGCTCGAGGCCCTTGCCGTTCAGGTCGACCGGCGCGGTCACGTCGGGTTTCTGGGCGAGGCCCTCGACTTCTGCTTCGCCCGGGCCGGGTGGCGACCCACCGACCTCGATGCGGTGGCGGTTGATGTGGGACCCGGTCTCTTCACCGGGATCCGGGCGGGACTGGCCACCGCCCAGGGCGTAGCCGCCTCGGTCGGGGTGCCGATCGTGCCGGCCACCTCGCTGGATGCGTTGGCCTTTCGAGCCGCCACCGGCCATCGCCACATCTGGTCGGTGGTCGACGCTCGTAAGGGCGAGGTGGCGGTGGCCCCCTATCGCCCGGTGCCCGGCGGGGTGGTCAAAGACGGCACCTCGGAGCTCATGACGCCGGAGGAGTTCCGGGCCACTCTCGACTCGGACCGGGAAGACGTATTGGTCGTCGGTGACTGGCAGGCGCTGCCGCCCGGTTGGCAGCGGGGCCTGCACCGGGTGAAGACCGGCCGGCCTCGGTATCCCTCGGCCGACGTCCTGCTGGAGATCACCGAGCTGCAGGCTCGCCGGGACGATCTCTCGTCCAGCCCGGAGGTCCGGCCGATCTATCTGCGACAGCCCGATGCCGCCATCAGTTGGACCCGCTTTCGCACGGAGGGGATATGGCCCGAGGGGTGAGGCTGACCCGGCGGATGCAACTCGAGGACGTCGCCGACGTGGCCCGCCTCGAGGCCGACGTGTTCCCCGAACCGTGGTCGGAGAAGGCCTTCATCGAGGAAGTGAAGCGGCCCGATAGGCGCTACCTGGTGGTCGAGGGTTCCGCCGGCGACATCATCGGGTACGGGGGCCTGATGTTGGTTGAGGAAGATGCCCACATCACCACCCTGGCGGTGACGCCCGAGCACCGGAACCGGGGCCTGGGAAGCCGCCTGCTCGCCGAGCTCATCGAGGAGGGCCTGGCCGCCGGGGCCCGTCACATGACTCTCGAGGTGCGTATGTCCAACGATCCGGCCCGCCGCCTCTACAGCCGATTCGGGTTTGCCCCCATCGGCGTCCGCAAGAACTACTACCGCGATGAAGATGCTCTCATCATGTGGGTGCTCGATGCTGCCGGATCGGAATACCGCCAACGGCTGGACGAGATCGAGAGGAGCTTGCCGTGACCGGCCCGCTGGTACTGGGCGTGGAGACGAGTTGCGACGAAACCGCGGTGGCCGTGGTCGACGGCCTGGAGGTTCGCTCCAGCGTGCTCTCCTCCCAGGTGGACGAGCACGCCCGATTCGGGGGCGTCGTCCCGGAGGTGGCCGCCCGGGCTCACGTCGAGGCGATTCGCTCCCTCACCCACCGCGCCCTGGCCGAAGCCGGCGTCCACCACCTGGATCTGGACGCGGTCGCGGCCACTCAGGGGCCCGGCCTCGCCGGAGCTTTGGTCGTCGGCTTCTCGTTCGCCCGGGCCATGGCCTGGAGTCTCGGAAAACCCTTTCTCGGCATCGATCACATGGAGGGCCACCTCTTCGCTCCCCGCCTCGAGCACCCCGGCTATACGCCTCCGGTGGTGGTGCTGTTGGCCTCGGGTGGTCACAGCCAGGTCGTCCACGTCACCGACTGGGGAGAGTACGACGTGATGGGGAGGACGATCGACGACGCGGCCGGCGAGGCCTTCGACAAGCTGGCCCGCTTCCTCGGCCTCGGCTATCCGGGCGGGCCGGCCATCGACGAAGCGTCCGAAGGGGGGGATCCGAACGCGGTCGACTTCCCGCGCGCCCTGGCCGACCGGCCCTTCGACCTGTCGTTCTCCGGACTGAAGACCGCGGTCGTCACCCGCCTCACCAAGGCGGCCGAGTCCGACGAACTCCCCCCGCTGGCCGACGTGGCCGCCTCGATCCAGGAAGCCATCATCGACGTGCTGGTGGACAAGACGTTCAACGCGGTCGACGAGACCGGGGCGACCGCGGTCGCCGGGGGCGGAGGAGTGCTCGCCAACCGTCGCTTGCGGGCCCGCCTGGAGGACGAAGCCCGAACCCGCGGGATCGACGTGTACCTGCCGTCGCCGGAGCTGTGCACCGACAACGGGGCCATGATCGCCGCCGCCGCTTCGTTCCGGCTCGGCCGCGGCGAGGCGACCGCGTGGAACTCAGAGATCGACGCGTCGATGAAGCTGGGGGCATGAACGGCTTCCGGTTCGGCCGCGTATTCGGGATCGACCTCTACGTCGACGTCTCCTGGGTGATCATCGCCGCGCTGATCACGGTCTCCCTCTACATCGAGTTCTCGCCTCCCGGCGAGACGTTTCCGGCCGGGCTGCGCTGGGCGGCGGCGGTGGCGGGCGCGGTGTTGTTCTTCGGCAGCGTGCTGGTGCACGAGCTCAGCCATTCGGTCGTGGCCCTCCGCCGCGGGATCCGGGTGCGACGCATCCGCCTCTTCATCTTCGGGGGCGTGTCCGAGATCGAACAGGAGGCCAATACCCCGGGAGACGAGTTCGCCATCACCATCGCCGGCCCGGCGTCGTCGTTGATCCTGGCCGGCCTCTTCTACCTGGCGGACTGGCTCGCTCCCGAGGTCGAGGCAGCACCGGGCCGGCTGCTCGGATTGCTGGCCTTCGTCAATTTGGCGCTGGCCCTCTTCAACCTCCTGCCCGGGTTCCCGCTCGATGGGGGACGGGTGCTGCGCTCGGCGGTGTGGAAGGTCACCGGAAGCTACCGCCGGGGAACCAAGGTGGCGGTCGGGGGCGGAATGGCCGTCGCCGGGTTGTTGGCCCTGGTAGGGCTGGTGGTCCTCGTCTGGTGGGGCAACGCCAGCGGCCTGTGGTACCTGGCCATCGGGTGGTTCCTCTTCCAGGCGGCCCGAACCAGTGGCACCTTCGGCCTGGCCCGCGAGGCCCTCAGCGGGATGACGGTCGGCGACGTCATGGTGCCGGCCCCACAGGCGGTGCCGGGTTCTCAGACCCTGGCCGAGCTGTTCGATGAAAACATCCTCGGGGGCCCGTCCCCCCTGCTACCGGTCACCGAAGCGGGCCGGGTCCGGGGCGTGATCGGCCTGCGCCAGCTGGAGGCGGTGCCCCGCCCCGAGTGGGATCGCGTCGAAATCCGGCGGGCCATGGTGCCCATCGGTCCCGGGGACGTCGTCGATGGCGCCCTCCCGGTGACCGAGGTGCTGACCCGTCTGGCGAGAAGAACCAGCGCTCTCGTCGTCGTGGCCGATGGCAGAGTCGTGGGAACGCTGTCGCTGGCCGACGTCATGCGTTGGGTCGAGGAGCGAACCGCAATCGATTAGCACTCTTTACCCGAGAGTGCTACATTTCGCACTCGTAGCATGAGAGTGCCAGCTTCTAGCAAGGAGGGAACCCGATGAAGCTGCAGCCTTTGGGCGACCGCGTGGTCGTCAAGGCCAAGGAGGAGGGTGATCAGACGACCCCGAGCGGGCTCGTGATCCCCGATACCGCCAAAGAGAAGCCTCAGCTCGGTGAGGTCCTGGCCGTCGGTCCCGGCGAGTTCCAGGACGGCGAGCGGATTCCGCTCGACGTCGAGGTGGGCGACCAGGTCGTGTATTCGAAGTTCGGCGGCACCGAGGTCAAGTTCGAGGGCGAGGAATACCTCATCCTCTCGGCCCGCGATGTCCTCGCCGTGCTCAAGTAGGAGGTTGTAGATGGCAGCCAAGGATCTGCGATTCAACGAGGAGGCCCGCCACGGCCTCCAAACCGGAGTAGACAAACTCGCCAACGTGGTGAAGGCCACCCTCGGCCCCAAGGGTCGCAACGTCGTCCTGGAGAAGAAGTGGGGAGCGCCCACGATCACCAACGACGGCGTGACGATCGCCAAGGAGATCGAGCTGGAGGACGCCTGGGAGAACATGGGCGCCCAGCTGGCAAAGGAAGTAGCCAACAAGACCAACGACGTGGCCGGTGACGGCACCACCACTGCGACCGTGCTTGCCCAATCGATGGTGCACGAAGGCCTCCGCCTCGTCGCCGCCGGGGTCAACCCGATGGAGATGAAGCAGGGCATCGAGCAGGCCGTCGAGAAGGTGGTCGAGCACATCCAGGGAATGGCCAAGCCGGTCCATGCCGAGGATCGCGACCAGATCGCCTACGTGGCCGCCAACTCGGCCGCCGACGAGGTGGTCGGGGAGCGCATTGCCGAGGCCATGGCCAAGGTGGGCAACGAGGGCGTCATCACGGTCGAGGACAGTCAGACCTTCGGCGTCGAGTTGGAGTTCACCGAGGGCATGCAGTTCGACAAGGGCTACATTTCCCCGTACTTCATCACCGATCCCGATCGCCAGGAGGCGGTCCTCGAGGAACCGTACATCCTCATCGCCAACCAGAAGATCGGCGCCGTGCACGACCTACTGCCGGTCCTCGAGAAGGTCATGCAGTCGGGCAAGCCGCTCTTGGTGATCGCCGAGGACGTCGAGGGCGAAGCCCTCGCCACCCTGGTGGTCAACAAGATCCGGGGCACGTTCTCCTCGGCTGCGGTCAAGGCCCCCGGGTTCGGCGAGCGGCGCAAGGCAATGCTCCAGGACATAGCCATCCTCACCGGTGCCACCGTGATCTCCGAAGAGGTTGGGCTCAAGCTGGAGAACGTGACCGTCGATCTGCTCGGCTCGGCGCGCAAGATCGTGGTGACCAAGGACGACACCACCGTCGTCGAAGGCGCCGGCAAGCACGCCGACGTAGAGGCCCGAGTCAGCCAGATTCGCAAGGAGATCGAGCAGTCCGATTCGGATTGGGACAAGGAGAAGCTCTCCGAGCGATTGGCCAAGCTGGCCGGTGGAGTCGCCGTCATCAAGGTCGGCGCCGCCACCGAAGTCGAGCTCAAGGAGCGCAAGCACCGCATCGAGGACGCCATTCAGGCCACCCGGGCCGCGGTGGAAGAGGGCATCGTTCCGGGGGGCGGGGTAGCTTTGCTCTCTGCCATTGAGTCCATCGACTCCATCCGGGGCGGCGGCGATGCCGTCAAGGCCGGTCGCCAGATCGTGGTGAAGGCGCTGTCGGCTCCCATCCGTCAGATCGCCGAGAACGCCGGTTACGAGGGCGGCGTGGTGGTCGAGCGGGTCCGGACGAGCAAGGATGGCTCGCTGGGCTTCAATGCCATGAGCGGTGAGTACGAGGATCTGATCAAGGCGGGGATCATCGATCCGGCCAAGGTGACGCGTTCGACCATTCAGAACGCCGCCTCGATCGCTGCTCTCACGATCACCACCGAGGCGCTCGTCGCCGAGATCAAGGAAGAGAAGCCCTCGATGCCGCCCGGCGGCATGGAAGGGATGGGCGAGTTCTAGACGATCGGCACGGCCGATCGAGAACGGGGCGGCCCGCCGGGGCCGCCCCTCTTCCTTCCTGACGTCCCGGGAACCGTGTGCGCCCCTACTCCAGCCACCCCTGGTCCCGGTAGCGGTCCACCTCTCCGAGGAACTCATCGCGCAGCAAGCTCCACAAGGTGTGATCCATCCATTGGCCGTTCACCCGGAGCTCTTCGCGCAGGAGGCCCTCTCTGACGAAGCCGAGCTTGTCGGCGATGCGTTCGCTGGCCAGGTTGCCGATGGCGATACGAAGCACGACCTTGTGCATGGCCAGTTCCTCGTAGGCAATCTGGAGTACCCGGGCCGTGGCTTGGCTGCACAAGCCTTTGCCGGTCTCGTCGGTCCGGATCCAGTAGCCGACCTCCCCCACGTGCCCGCCCCGGGCGGTGAACCACACGGAAACGTTGCCGAGGTGACGATCGGGTCGGGCGTCGCGCCGGATGCTGAAGTCGAAAGCACGCCCTTCCCGCCAAGCCGACATCGACTCCCGAATGAAGGCAACGGCATCGTTGCGTCCGTAGCCATGGTGTGCCCAGGGCAGCCAGCGGATCAGCTCGGGTAGCGATGCCTGAACCGCCTCGAGCAGCGG
Source organism: uncultured Acidimicrobiia bacterium (assembly GCA_964347285.1). Classification (GTDB taxonomy): domain Bacteria; phylum Actinomycetota; class Acidimicrobiia; order Spongiisociales; family JAOTWH01; genus CAYFYE01. The sequence goes on along the minus strand of CAYFYE010000010.1, from coordinate 7,480 downwards.
ATCGGCGTCGCGACGGCGAAACGGCCGCAGCACGAGCCGGGGTGTAGTGCGCCGACGGGGAGGGAGCACTTGGGTCACACAGCCAGCCTATCGCCTTAGCATCTTTGAGGTGATCGACGTCTGGGAACGACTTTCCGAGCTGCCCCGGGTACCCGAGCCGGAGGCCATGCGGGCTGCGGTGCTGGCACCGCTCTATGAGGACGAACGCGGAGAGGTCCGTTTGATCCTCACCGTCCGTCCCGACCACATGGTCCGCCACGCCGGCGACGTGGTCTTTCCCGGGGGGATGATGGACGACGAAGACGAAGACCCGGTGGCCACGGCGCTGCGCGAGGCCTGGGAGGAGGTCGGCATTCCTCCGGAGTCGGTGCACGTGCTGGGAGGCCTCGAACCGGTCACCACCCGCGACATCGACATGGTCATCGTTCCGGTGGTGGCCCGCATCGATCGGCCTGCCGAGCTGACACCCCATGACGCCGAGGTGGCCGCCATCCTGGAACCCCGGGTGGCCGAGCTCCTGGAAGAAGACCGATGGCAGCATCGCGACTTCTACGGTCGACGCCTGTGGTTCTACGAGTTTCCCCAGGCCACCCTGTGGGGGGCGACGGCCTACATGGTGCGCGATCTGCTCGGCTACCTCCGCTGAGGGGCCACACCGCGGTCGCCGGCCGGTTGGCGACCCCACCCCGCAGAGCCCGCCGCGGTGATCGCCTGCAACCGGGCGCTAGCCAACCTGCCTCCAGCGTCGTGCACGGGACAGAGCGAGACTCGCCACGATCGCCATCAGTGCGGCGAGCGCGTTGAAGCCCATGTCGATGGGATCGAAGACGCGGCTCGGCAGTATGAGCTGGATGCCTTCGTCGAGCACCCCGACCACTGCCGTCAACGAGATGGCCAGCAGAGCGGGTACGGGGACCCGGCGATTCTGGCTCGCTCGCTCCTTGAGCGCTTCGTGGATGAAGACGGCCACCACGCCGTATTCGATGAGGTGGGAGCGCTCCTCCGGAAGCGCCATTCGGAGAAACACCAGCAGGTAGACGGCGGCCACCCCAAGCGCGATGCCGATCTCGAATCCGCCCGGCCGTGTCTTGAACGCGAGGGCCACTATTGCCACCCCGATCAGAATCAGACCGAGGACGAAGGAGGCGTCGATGAGTTCTCGGTCCCGCAGCTCCCCAGCCAGCACCCGGGCCAGGCCGAGCGTGGAGTAGATCGCCGCCACCACGGCCAACGCCCACAGCCAGAGTCGCTGTTCTCGAGCTGAGGCAAAGAGCGTCATCGAAACTACGGAGGCTGCTTCCAGGAGGCGATATCTTGGCAACTGTTGCGTGCTCGACGGAGCCGGCCTGTGTCGCCCCGGAGCTTCATAACCGGGTTGTCGACGAAGCTCGCCACCCACTTGACACCGGCGATATCCCTGTCCCCGCCGAGATAGCCGGGCAATGCGTTGATCCTGCCGCTGACGCTCTCTTCCTCCTGCGTGCCCTTCCTCAGCACCACCTTGTGGGGCACGATGCACTCCCCGCGGTGACGCATGACGAGGACCTCCTCGACGTCGGCCATGGCCTTGCGCATGTCGAGCCCGCCGCTTTCGATCACGTTTTCTTGCGACAAGAAGATGAATGAACTCTCGGCCATGTCGCTCTCCAGTTACCCGGTGCCAAAGCTAGCCCGCCATCCGTCGCGGCCCGGACCGCACAGGTGTGGTCGAGGCGGCCCTCATCGTCGATCTGGTGCGGGACACCGGGCCTGAGCCGGCGGGGCGCACATTCGACCCGGGCAGGCATGCGAGGTGTCGAGGAGACGCGGGTCATCGGCATCGGCCTTGGTGGTTCGGTCACCCGAGCAGTCGTCCGAGGTGTACCTACGTGCCGAAGCCCTGCGGATCCCGAGGGTGAAGCGGATCGGGCGGTGGCTGCTACGACTCCACTGCCCGGGCCGTCTCCGTGATCAGCTTCCAGGCCCGGCGCACGTGTCGCTCCTCGGTGTACATGCCGCCCATGGACATGCGCAGGGTCAGGAGCCCGTCGAGCCGGGTGTGGGTGAGGTAGAGCTCCCCGGAAGCATTGAGACGATCCATGATGGCCTGGTTGACCTCGTCGCCGTCGCGGTGCCGGAAGCACACCAGGGTGAGGCGGGGGGGAGCGGCGATCTCGAAGCGCGCGTCGGCGTCCACCAGCGCGGCGAAGTCGCCGGAGATCCGCACGTGCTCGCGGATGTGATGGCGAAGCCCCTCCACCCCGTAGTGGCGGATGACGAACCACAACTTGAGGGCGCGAAAACGCCGTCCCAGGGCGATCTGCCAGTGCCGGTAGTCGATCACCTCGCCGGCCTCGGAAGCGGCGGTCCGCAAGTACTCGGGCATGACCGTCAAGGCACGGATGAGCCGGCTCCGGTCGGCCACGTAGAGGCAGGAGCAGTCGACGTTGGTGAATAGCCACTTGTGGGGGTTGAAGCAGTAGCTGTCCGCCGTATCCAGGCCGGACTGAAGTCCACGGAACTCGGGGCAAATCGCCGCGGTGCCCGCCCAGGCGGCGTCGACGTGGTACCAGAGGCCGTACCGCCGAGCCACCTCTCCGATATCGGCTACCGGGTCCATCGCCATCGATGACGTGGTGCCCACTGTGGCGTTGACGAAGCCCGGAACCAGGCCCTCGGTCAGGTCCCGTCGTATCGCCTCCTCCAGGACGTCGGGCCGCATCGCCGACTCGCCGTCGACGTCGATCCGGCGCAGGCGATTCGAGCCGACGCCGGCAATGCGGATCCCCTTCTCGACCGAGGAGTGGGCCTCGGTCGATGCATAGGCGACCAGCCGCGGGTCGGGCCCGGAATCGTTGGACGTGTAGTCGGTGGCCCGCTCCCGGGCCGCCAGGATGGCGACCAGCACCGAAGTGGAGGCGGTGTCCTGGATGACGGCGCCCCCGGTCGAGCCGAATCGGAACTGCTTCGGCAGGTCGAGCATCTCGGCCAGCCAGTCGAGCACGACCATCTCCAGCTCGGTGACGGCCGGGCTGGTGGTCCACAACATGCCCTGCGTTCCCAGTCCGGCCGCCATCAGCTCGCCCAGAATCGACGGAGCCGATGCGTTGGAGTTGAAGTAGGCGAAGAAGTTGGGGGACTGCCAATGGGTGATACCGGGCAAGATGACGTCGTCGACGTCGGCCAGGATGTGATCCCACGGCTCTCCGTCCTCGGGCGGGTGCTCCGGCAGCCGGGCCCGCACCTCCCCAGGAGCCACCTGAGAAAGCACCGGATAATCCTCGACGTGTTCCATGTAGTCGGCGATCCAGTCGATGACCTGGCGGCCTCGCCGTCGAAACTCGTCGGGAGTCATGTGGTGGCTCATCGGTGAGACGCTAGTACTCACCCGGGTCGGCTCCTCTATGCGACCCACCGGCCAGGAAGAGGCCGGCGGCGAACCACCACGTCGGCTCGAAAAGGACGGTCTGGGTGATCGCCGCCAGGAGTGACACGACCAGGGCCACCGTGCCCACCACGCCGCCTCCGGTGATCAGGACCGCCCCGATGAGGACCGCGAAACCGGTCAGTCCGACGAGGCCCATCTCCCCGATGAGCTCCAGGAGGAGGTTGTGGGGCTCCTGGAGGCCCTCGGTCTGCCATCCGACTCCCAGTCCGGCGCCGCGTAGCGGATCTTCCCGGAAGAGGTCGACGTATTCGGGCCAAACCTCGCCCCGGTAGTCGATGAGGGTGAACGGGCCCTCTTCGCCCTCGGGACCGGTGCCCGGCCCCAGGCTCAGGCGCTGATCGAGCCGGAAGGCCAGGGCGTCGCCGATGTCGTTACCGACGTCGCGCCGGTCGAGCCCCCACACCAGGCCGAGCAATAGGAGGGTTGCCAATGCTCCTCCGCCCAGAAGGGCGGCGATCTGCCGCCACGTCGTCCAACGGCGACGAACGAGGAGCCATGCGCTCAGGGCCAGGCCGACCACCAGACCGACCCATCCGGTTCGGCTGAAGGTGAGCACGGTTCCCAGCCCCAAGCCTCCCAGCACGGCCGCATCGAGCCAGGGCCGGCCCGAGCCCAGGCCGCGGACCGAAGCGACCAGTACCAGTGCTGCCCACAGGTTCGTCCAGGCGGCGGCGTAGCCGGGATCCTGGTGCCAGTTGGTGAGCGCCAGGAATCCTTCCTGCAGGTAGGCGGCCTTGGTGACCCGGGCCAGGCCCGGAAGGTCGTTGACCGCGTCGATGGCGCCGAGGCCGAACGTCCCCGCCGCCAGGAGGCCGAGGATCACCGCGCTGATGCCCATCGCCGCTCCCGACCAGAACACCACGCGCAGCGTGCGTTCCTCCATGCCGGGGGTCCGCATCGAGCGTTCCGTCACCAGCATCACCGCGCCTCCGACGCCCAGGGCCAGAAGGAGACGTGAGAATCGGGAGGCGAAATCGGAACCGGGCCAGCTCGCCAGCGCAGCGGCCAGGAACACGACCAAGCCGATCGAGGCCGGGACGTGCCAGGGCCAGCGCCGCTCCCTCCGACCGTCCACGGCGTCCCAGGCGCCCAGTACCACCACCAGCATCAGGTAGGGCTTCCACGACACCCAAGCCGACAGGAACACCGTGTGCAGCGGCAGCACTGCCACCAGGGCCAGGAAGAGGTTCCGGCGCCATCGCACGAGGACCGCAGTGCGGGGAGGGCGGGATGTAGTGGCCACGCCTCACTCCCGGGGGCGGGCAAGCGGAACCATGGGCGAGAACGCTAGCCCTCGTCCTCGTGGAGAGCGGCCGCAACCTCGAAGCGGACCTGGAAGTCGGGATCCTCGCCCAGGGCACTCACGGCGGCCCGGCTGGAAGCGATTCCGATCTCGCGCAGACCCCGGACCGCCTTCCATCTCGTCCACTGATCGGCGTCACCCAGGGCTCGCTCGAAGAGCGGGCGCATCGATTCGTCTTCGAGGTCGGCGGCAGCGTCGACGGCCATCCTTCGCACGATTCGATGGTCGTCCTCGTAGGCGCCGTCCAACAGCCGAGCCACGAAGGCGGCGTCGTCGGCCTGGGCCAGGGTGGCCAGGGCGACCCGTCGGATCTCGGCTTCCGGGTGGCGAAGCGCCGACTCGAGGTCGACGCGATGAGCGGGGTCGTTGGGGTCGAGCAGATGGAGCTCCTCGGGACGCACGGTACGGAGCCCTTCGCCCACCAGCTGATCGCGGGTCCGGACCGGCGGCTCCGATTCGGCCGTGCCCGGCTTCCAGAACAACTCGGTGACCCGCTCGAGAATCTCATCGAGGCGATCCTCCCAGCTGGAGGTACGGGCCAGGCCGACCGTGACGAAGTCACCGGCCACCATGACATCGGTCACGTCGTCTTCGTCCAAGAGGGCTCTGGCCCCCTCGTTGTCGACGTCGTCGTCACGCCGATACCACCGTCCCGGCGCCGTCGACCCTCCCAGGTTGAACTTGACCTTGCGCGGGTGCGGTGTCGGCTCGGGAAGCACGGGTCCGGCGAACGCCCGGTCGAAGACGGAGCCGGCGCTCCCTTGGCCTCCGGCGACCCACAGGACGTAGCAACCCTCCCTGAACCCGTGGGCCAGAACCAGTCCCTCCCCGAGGTCGTGCTCCCACCACCCGTGGGCGGTCACGTGCTCGGTGACCAGATCGGATAGGCGGTCGGCATCATCGGGGGACCAGGGAGCCGCCGAGAAGAAGCGCTTCAGGTAGTTCTTGAACGAAACGAGGGCATGGAAGGGGAGGTTCATCGCCACCTCGTCGGTGAGATGCCGCGAGGCCTCGGCAACGAGTTCATGGGCTGCCACCAGGCGGCGGGCTTCGTCGAGGTCGGGCGGGGGAACGTCCATGGGGCAATGGTGGCATACCATCCGGTCTTGCCGGGCCGGATCGCGGTTGTCGTCGGGCCCAGTGCTACGCTGCCCGGTCGTCATGGCCCGCAAGAAGGTCTTCTCCGGTGCTCAGCCCACCGGAGGGCTGCACATCGGCAACTACCTCGGAGCGTTCCGCAACTGGGTGCGCCTCCAGGACGACTTCGACACCGTCTACTGCATCGTCGACCTGCATGCCCTCACCGAGATGGTCGACCCCAGCGAGCTGGCCGTCAGCCGGCTGGAGACCGGCCGGCTCCTCCTGGCCATGGGAATCGACCCGGGCCGATCCCTGCTGTACCTCCAGAGCGAGGTCCCCCAGCACACCGAGCTGGCCTGGATTCTGGGGACGATGACCCCGATGGGCGTGCTCAACCGCATGACTCAGTACAAGGAGAAGTCGGACAAGTTCGGGGCCACGCTGGGACTGTTCTCGTATCCGGTGCTGATGGCGGCCGACATCTTGCTGTTCCATGCCGACGCCGTACCGGTGGGCGAGGACCAGACGCAGCATCTGGAGATGACCCGCGATCTCGCCGAGCGCTTCAACAACCGCTTCGGCGACGAGTTTCCCATACCCGAGCCGATCATTCCCGAAGCCGGAGCCCGGGTGATGTCGCTGCTGGAACCGACGGCCAAGATGGCCAAGTCCGACCCCAACGAGAATTCCCGGATCAACCTCCTGGATGAGCCCGAACTGGTGCGTCGCAAGCTGGCCCGGGCGGTCACCGACTCCGAAACCGAGGTGCGCTACGACTGGGAACACAAGCCGGGCGTTTCCAACCTGCTCGAGATCGTGTCGCTGTTCACCGGTACCGGCGTGGACGCACTGGAAAGCGATTTTCGAGGCGCCGGATATGCCCAATTGAAAGAGGCGGCCGCCGAAGCCGTGGTCGAGGGGCTGGCCCCCGTGCGGGATCGGTACCACTCTTCGAGCCAAGCCGAAACCGCCCGGATCTTGGCGGAGGGGGCCGAGCGGGCCGAGGCAATTGCCGCCGAGACGATGACTTCGGTCCGCACCAGGGTCGGGCTGAGTCGCTGAACGGCGCCCTGTTACGCTGAGCGCTCGGCGGCGGGGCAGGAGGATCGGGTGGAGTACGACATCGGGATCGGCAAATCGGGCCGGCGGGCCTGGAGCTTCGACGACATCGCCATCGTGCCCTCGCGGCGGACCCGTGATCCCGGAGACATCGATGTGTCCTGGGAGATCGATGCCTTCCGGTTCGAGCTGCCGATGATGGCCGCAGCAATGGACTCGGCGGTCAGCCCGGCTACCGCCATCGAGATCGGGCGGCTGGGCGGGCTGGCCGTGCTCAACCTCGAGGGCCTCTGGACCCGCTACGAGGACCCGGAAACCCAATTCGCCGAGATCGCATCGCTGCCGGCGGAGAAGGCCACCCGGCGCATGCAGGAGATCTACCAGGAGCCGGTCAAGAAGGAGCTGATCGGTCGCCGCATCGAGGAGATGAGAGAGGCCGGCATCGTCACCGCAGCCAGTCTCACTCCCCAGCGCGTGGAGGAGCTGGCCGGCCTCACCGAGGAGGCCGGACTCGACATCCTGGTGATCCAGGGCACGGTTGTGTCCGCCGAGCACGTGTCCACTCGCACCGAGCCGCTCAACCTCAAGAAGTTCATCGCCGCCTTCGATCT
>CAYFYE010000009.1:34736-39600 GCA_964347285.1 uncultured Acidimicrobiia bacterium | reverse complement strand
CACTGACGCATCAGCCGTCGTTGCCAAAGAGCCCCGGCGATACCGCCGGGGCTCTTGACCGTTGCGCGGTGGATGGCGCCCCGTGGAGGGCGACCCGCCGGTCAGGAAGCGGTCTCCTCCTCGACGACCTCTTTCTCGGGCTTGTCGGGTGCCGGCTTCTCCGCAGCGGCCTTGGTGGCTGCCGGCTTCTTGGCCGGCTTCTTGGCGGTCTTTCGGGCCGGCTTGCGGGCCGGCTTCTTGGACTCGGGTTGGAATGACTCACGCCAGTTGTGGAGGGTTTCCTCCACCTGGTCGCGCAGCTTGCCCACCCGGTCCTGGATGGGGTCGAGTCGCTCCTCGAGTTCCTCGACGACTTCGGCCTTGCGGATCTTCTCCGCCACCTTGCGGCCCTCGTCGGCCGATTCATCGAACGCACCGCGGGCCTTGGCGGTCACGTCCTTGCCGACGTCGAGCAGCTTGCGGCCGGCAATCACCGGCGCTCCCACCGCTGCATAGAGTGAGTCCCGGACTCTCAACTTCATGTCTCCTCCTTTTCCTCGATGCCGACGAAGCTGCGATACACCTGGGTCAGCGCCTGTTTCTGCTTCGGGCTGAGCCGGATGTCGGAATGGATCGAATCCTCCACCGATGGGCGTTCGGTGCGCTCGAGAAGGCCCGCCCGCTCATAGAGTGACTCGGCGCTGATCGAGAGCGCGTGCGCAATCGACTTCAGGATGTCGGCCGACGGTTTGCGAAGCCCTCTTTCGATCTGGCTCAAGTACGGGTTCGAGATACCGGCCCGCTCGGCCAGTTTCCGAAGGGAGAGGGCGCTTCGCTCCCGCTGCTGGCGAATGAACGATCCCAGCTCCGATAGCTGTTCTCTCACGATCACAGGATATCGCAGAGTGCTAACTATTGCTAGCGCAGGTTCGGCGGCTCAGAAGAGGCCGGAACGGGCCTCGACCATCTCGTCGAGGACCCGCTGAATGCGGGAGCGGATCTCCTCGGACGTCTCCAGAATCGCCAGCGGATCGGCGTCGGGCGGCGGAGGGTCGAGAGGTTCGAGGAAACGGATCCTCCATCTGACGGGAAGGGGAATCGGATTGAGGAAGACGGCCACCCCCTCGACCCGCTGTTCCGGGAAGACCAGGCGCACCAGCCTCGCCAGGGTCTTCGACACGAACAGGGCGGGATGGACCTCCTCGGAGCCCACGATGGCGACCGGAACGAGCGGTGCCCTGTGCCGCCTGGCGCTCTCGACGAAGCCTCCCCGCCCGAAACGCTGGAGCCGGTACGCCTCCGAAACCGGTTTCATGAAGCCACGTTCGCCCTCCGGGAACACGCCGAGGAGGTGGCCGTCGGCCAGGATGCGGTGGGCATCCTCTCTGCTGGCGAACGCCGCCCCCGCCTTGCGATAGAGATGCGAGATCACCGGAAGCATGTTGAAGATCTCGGTGGCGATGACTCGCACCCGACGCGGCCGGGCTGCCTCGTTGGCCACGGTGAGCATCAGCATCGCGGCGTCGTAGGGCAGAGCCGCGCCGCCGTGATTGGAGACCAGGACGGCCGGCCCGTGCATCGGCACGTGGTCGATGCCCTCGACCTCGACGCGGAAGTACTCGAAGTAGAGGACGTTCAGCAGGTGCCAGATGAGTTCCGAGACCACCGGATCGAGGCCCAGTGGGTCGATGCTGTAGCTGGCCAGCCACAGGTGACGGAGCAAGGTGGGCCAGGTGTCGATGCCCAGGCGGCCCAAGATGGGCACGGCCAGATCGTGGATGTCGACTCCGCCGTGCAGGACGCACTGCACGGCTCCGGTGGCGGTCGGCAGACCGCACGGGTGCCCCTCGACGCTGGTCCAGTCGCACCTTCGGCTCGACTCGACCAGCTTGGCGAGTCGCTCGGAGAGCGCCCGGCGGCGATCCTCGGGACCGAGCCTTCCGGCCGTCTCCTCGAGGGCCTGCAACGCTTCCAAGAGTTCCGCCTTGCGCATCCTGGAGCGGCCGGCGATATCCCGGGCCCGGGCCTCGGCGAGAAGCTCGGCCTTGGTCATCGACCGGAGACCCTCAGTCACCGCCGACTCCTGCCGTGGCCGGCACGGCATCGCCGGGGATGCGGCCGTAGCTGGCCAGGACGGTCTGGCGGCAGTTGAGAGCCGGAGCGAAATCGAGGAGGTTGGCCATCCGCGAAGTGTCGAGGACACGACCCCAGGTCATCAAGTTGCGCAAGTCCTCGCCGATGCGGATGCCGCGCCCCGCCAGCGCACGCAGCGCCGCTCGGTAGGCCCGGCCGGGCAGGGGCTGTTGGACGCGACGTCCGAGGCGGAGGACCCGGCTGAGGTAGATCTGCCCGGGAGCGGCGATGTTGAATGTGCCGCTCGCGCCGCGGTCGTGGGCGTGGAGCATCGCCTCCACCGCGTCGTCCTCGTGGACGAATTGAAAGCGCGGGTCGAAACCCAGGAGGGTCGGAACCGCCGGCAGGTGCAGGAGGCGGCTCAGCGGGTTGTCGATCGTCGGCCCGATGATCGGGGCGAAGCGAAGGATCGCATAGGTGACCTCCGGCTGCTGGCCTGCCATATCGGCGACGAACCGCTCCAGATCCTGGAGGTGGCGCTGGTGGCGTTCGGGGCGGCCGACCGAGTCCGTTTCCTCCGAGAACACCGATGGGCTGCGCGGCCCGGCTCCGTAGACGGCCGAGTCCGACTTGACGACGACCGTCCGTGTCTCCCGGCACCGGGCTACGGCCCCGAACAGGGCCTGGGCACCAACGACGATGTTGGCGTCCTCATCCCCACCGAAAAGGGACGGATCGAGGGTCTCCAGGTGCAGGACGGCGTGGGGTCGGAAGCCCAGGAAGAGGCCGGGGAAATCGAGGTGATCGAGCCCCACCTGGACGAAGTCGCTTCGAAACTCGATGCGGGGCGGGTCCTCGTCGACGGCAAGCACCTCGGTGCCGGGACGGATCTCCAGGCTCTCGACCAGCCGACCCCCGGTCCAGCTGGCCGCTCCGGTGACCAGGATGCGCTCCATCCGGACAGACTACCGAGGCCCGTGACCCGCAATTGCGGGGTCGCCGGGGTGGGGCGCGGAGTCCAGACAGTGCCGGCCTCGTGCTACCGTCGCTGCCTTATGCAGGCGCTGCTGTATGAGACCGATCCCGGCGCCGCGGCAAGCGTTGTCCAGCTTGCAGACGAAATGGCCGAAGATCCCCGTTGTCGAGTCCTGGTGATGGGGGCCGACGAGGAGGGAACCGTTCTGCTGTCGATGTGGGACGAGGAGCTCGTGGACGAAGTCGAGGCGGGGTTGCGGGAACGCTCCGGCCGGGTGCGACGATTGGCCGTTCCGGAGGCCGCGGCGACGTGGAGATGAGCGCCTTGGGCGACGAATCGCTGATCATCGTGATGACCGCCGCCGCCACCGCCGACGAGGTGGACGCGGTGGTGCGGCGCCTTTCGGACCTCGGCGCCGAGGCACACGTGTCCCCGGGTCAGGTGCGCACGGTCATCGGGGCCATCGGCGCCGGAGAGCTGGTCCGCCAGCAGCCCTGGGAGGCGTTCCCGGGGGTGGAGCGGGCCGTGCCGATCCTCGGGCCGTTCCGGTCGGTGAGCCGGGACGTCCGCAGCGAAGACACCGTGGTCGAGGCGGGAGGAGTTCCCTTCGGGGGCAACCGGGTCACGGTGATCGCCGGCCCCTGTGCGGTCGAGAGCAGAGAGCAGATGTTCGCCGCCGCCGAGGCGGTACGGAGTGCCGGAGCCGCCCTCTTGCGCGGCGACGCCTTCAAGCCCCGGACGTCGCCGTACTCCTTCCAGGGCCTCGGGGAGAAGGGCCTCGAGATACTCGCCGAGGTCAGGAAGGAGTTCGGCCTGCCGTTCGTCGCCGAGGTGCTCGACCCGCGTGACATCGACCTGGTCGCTTCCTATGCCGACATGGTGCGGGTGGGGTCGCGCAACATGTCCAACTTCACACTGCTTGCCGAGTTGGGCCGCCAACCTCGCCCGGTGATGCTCAAACGGGGCTACAACGCCACCATCGAGGAGTGGATGAGTGCGGCCGAGTATGTGCTGGGCGCCGGCAACGCCGAGGTGATTCTCTGCGAGCGGGGGATCCGCACGTTCGAGACGGCCACCCGCAACACGCTGGACATCTCCGCGATCCCGGTGGTCCGACAACTCTCCCACCTGCCGGTGGTGGTGGATCCATCCCACTCGGCCGGGCGGCGAGCCCTGGTCCCGGCTCTGGCCCGGGCTTCGGTCGCCGCCGGCGCCAATGGGGTCATGATCGACGTCCACCCCGCTCCCGAGGCGGCCAAGGTGGACGGCCCCCAGGCTCTGCCTCCCGAGGAGTTCTCCTCGCTGATGGACCAGATCGGCCGCATCGCCCAAGCGTTGGGTGTGGAGATGGCGGAACCTCCCGGGGGTCAATCGCCGTAGAAGCGCCTCATCACCACCCGGCGGGCCCTTCTCGTCAGGCGTCGGTAGTCCTCGCGAAGAGCGGTCCGGGGGTGGAGGTCGTAGCCGAGAGAAATGGCCAGACGCGTTGCCTCGGCACTATCGGAAGGAAGTGAGTCGCGCGGCCGGCCCGCCTGGAGAAACAAGCGGTTGCGGACTCTGCCGCAAAAGCGGTAGGCCGCCCCCAGGTGGTCGGCTTCCAACTCGGTGAGGATGCCCTCTTCGCGGAGCCGAGCAATGGCGCCGAGCGTGTTCTGAATGCGCACTGCGGGCCGGTCATCCCCGTATTTGAGTTGGAGTAGCTGGACGGTGAACTCGACGTCGACGAGACCGCCCATGCCCAGCTTGAGGTGGAAGGACGGGTCCTCTCCGGGCGGGATTCGCTCCCGCTCCACCCGGGCTTTCATCGTGCGTACCTCACGGATGGCCTCTGCAGAC
>CAYFYE010000009.1:0-34636 GCA_964347285.1 uncultured Acidimicrobiia bacterium | reverse complement strand
CCGCACGAAGCGGCGCAGCGAGATCAGGCGCTCTCGATGGGAGGCGGGCAGGGCCATCCGCCGAATCGCTTCGTCGATGAGTTCGTCACGGGTCGGAGTGGCCGCGAGGGCGTCGTCGTCGCCCAGCTCGGGAAGGGCTTCCGGGATCCGATCCACGAAGCCGCCCAGGAGGCGCGACGTTCCCAGTAGCCGGCACAGACGTTCGGCGGCGACCGGGCTGTCGCGCAGGGCGGCCACCAGCTGGGTGTTGTCTTGGGTCTGGGTCACGAGTTGGCGGAGCTGCCCGAGCCCGAGGCTGGGATCGGGAGACGTGGACAGCCAGTCGAGCATCAGGGGGAGCATCTGCTGCATCAAGCGGCTCCGGCGGGACAGGCCGGCGGTGAGGTCGCCGAATGCCCGGCCGGCGCCTTCGATGTCTTCGAAGCCGAGCACCGTGAGCTGGCGGGCAACGCTGTCGGCGGACGGATGCGGGCCCGGTGAGGCGGCGAAGGCTTCCAGCAGTGGCCGGTAGAAGAGCCGCTCATGGATGGAGCGGACCGATGTTTGATGCTTGACGAAGTCGGATTCGAAGGCCTCGAGGGCGCTCGCCTCTGGCTCATCCCGGTAGCCCATGGCCTTGGCCGTTCGGACCCGGACCGCGGGGTCGGCCGGCAACTCGTGTGTCTGGTGGAGATCGAACAGCTGGATGCGGTGCTCGAGGTTGCGCAACCACCGGTAGGACTCGATCAGGTCGGAGGCGTCGTCGGGATGCACGTAGCCGCCCTCACTCAGAGAGCGGAGCCCGTCGATGGTGGCCGGTACCCGCAGCGAGGCGTCGAACCTCCCGTGGACTAGCTGGAGTAGCTGGACGGCGAACTCCACGTCGCGGATCCCGCCGACTCCCCGTTTGATTTCGATGCCTCCCCGGCGGCCCGACGCCTCCCGCTCCACCCGGGCTTTCATCGTGCGTACCTCACGGATGGCCTCTGCAGACAGGGTGTCCTGATAGACGAACGGCTCCACCAGCTCCAGGAAGGCTTGCCCCACATCGGGGTCGCCGGCGGCGGGACGGGCCTTGATGAGGGACTGGAACTCCCAGGTTTCGGCCCACTCCTGGTAGTAGGTCCGATAGGCGTCGAGGCTGCGGGCCAGAGGACCGGCGCTGCCTTCGGGTCGGAGGTCGGCGTCTACTCGGAAGGCCACCCCCTCGACGGTGACCCCGCCCAGGGCCTCCATGAAACCTTCGGCCACCCGGTTGGCGTAGGCGGCGGCCCGCTCCGGGTCACCGTCGGCTCGATACACGAACAGGGCGTCGATGTCGGAGGCGTAGTTGAGCTCGCCCCCTCCCCACTTGCCCATGGCCACCACCGTCATGGCCACCTCGTCGAGATCGGCGAACTCGTCTCGTGCCCCCACCTCCTCCTGCACCGCCTCGAGGGCGGCGGCGGCGGCGGCGTCGGCCAGATCGGCCAGCTCTTTGCCCACCTGGGGCATGTCGGCCCTTCCCAGCAGGTCGCGCACCGCAATGCGCAGGAGCCGGCGCCGCACGAAGCGGCGCAGCGAGATCAGGCGCTCTCGATGGGAGGCGGGCAGGGCCGGCACCGCGGGGAGCGCGTTAACGAGTGCGTCGACGAGCCAGGAAGGTTCTGTCATGACCGTCCGACTCAATGCCCGGGAGGACCCGGAAACGGCGATGAGGCTCCGGCCCACGTCGGGGTCGGTGAGGGCGGTTTCGGCCAGCACGGGCGCGGCGGCCAGGATGGCCGTCAGCCGCCCCAGCGCGCCGTCCGGGTCGGGTCCCCGCTGCAGTTCGTGCACGAGGGCCGCCGCCTGGGTGTCGAGCAACCCGTCTGTCATCCATCCGGCCGAGGTCAATCGCTCGACCGCGGCCGGATCCATACCGACGCGGGGCTCTCCGGTAGTCATCGCGGCGAGGGTAGGGCGACTACCGATGCGGTGCCTAGGCTTCGCTCATGGCCTCGTTGCGCATCGCCGGTGCTCAGCTCAACGTGGTGGTCGGCGACCTCGAGGGAAACGGGAACCGAATCGGGGAGGCGATGACCTGGGCCGAAGAGGCCGGGGCCGACGTGCTGCTGCTGCCCGAACTGGCGATCACCGGCTATCCGCCCGAGGACCTCCTGCTGCGGAAGGCCTTTGTCGACGGGAATCTCGAGGTGCTTGACGACTTGGCGGCCCGCTCGGGGGAGACGGTGGTGGTGGTCGGGTTCGTGGATCGAGCGGAGGAGGAACCGCCCCGGCTGGACGATGCCGTTGAGCGGAGAACGGCAAATGCCGCCGCTCTCCTGGCCGGCGGAGAAGTCCGGGCCGTGTACCACAAGGCCCTGCTCCCCAACTACGGGGTCTTCGATGAAGATCGCTACTTCGTCCCCGGGCCGGCCGACGGTCGCCTGTTCGACGTCGGGGGGGCGGCAGTCGGCGTGTCGATCTGTGAGGACATCTGGGTCCCCGACGGCGCCCCGGCCGCGCAGGCGGGGGCGGGAGCGCAGGTGCTCGTGAACATCAATGGATCGCCCTACCACCTCGGCAAGGGCGCCGAGCGGGTTGAACTCCTTTCCGGTCAAGCGCGCCGCTTCGGCCTTCCGCTGGTGTATCTCAACTTGGTAGGTGGCCAGGACGAGCTGGTGTTCGATGGCCAGAGCATGGCCTTCGACGGCGAAGGCAACATGCTGTTTCGGGCCGGGCAGTTCACCGAGGAGCAATTCCTTCTCGACTTGGAGCTCCCCGAGCGCCGTACGGGGGTCGAGACGATTCCGGTGCGTGTCGCTGAGCGATCGGGGCCCCTTCCCAGGGCCGACGTGGCAGGAGTCGCCGCGTCGCTCGATCCCGACGAGGAGATCTATGCGGCCCTCCGGCTCGGGCTGGCCGACTACGTGAGGAAGAATGGCTTCTCCGGTGTCGTGGTGGGTCTGTCGGGAGGCATCGACTCGGCACTCACCACCGCCATCGCGGTCGACGCATTAGGCCCGGACGCAGTGCGCACCGTGGCCATGCCGGGGCCGTACAACTCGCCCGAATCGCTCCAGGACGCCGCCGAGGTGGCCCGCCGGCTCGGCTGCCGGTTCGACGTTGTCGGTATCGACGGGGTCTTCGAGGCATATCGGCACGCCCTCGCGGCCGTCTTCGAAGGTACTGCCGAAGGCGTGGCCGAGGAGAACCTCCAGGCCCGCAGCAGAGGGGCCATTCTCATGGCCGTCTCCAACAAGTTCGGGGGCATGGTGCTGGCCACCGGGAACAAGTCGGAGATGGCGGTCGGGTACGCCACGCTGTACGGCGACATGGCGGGCGGCTTCGCCGTCCTGAAGGACGTCTTCAAGACCAGGGTGTACCGGCTGGCCGCTTGGCGAAACAAGCAGGGGCCGGTGATTCCGGACACCGTGATGAACAAGCCGCCTTCGGCCGAGCTTCGACCCGACCAGGTGGATACCGACAGCCTGCCTCCTTACGAGGTGCTCGATGCGCTCCTGGAGCGCTACGTGGAGGCCGACGAGTCGGTCGAGACCATCATCGCCGGTGGGGCCGATCCGGCAACGGCACGTCGGGTGGCGGCCATGGTGGACGGCAACGAGTACAAGCGACGCCAGGCGGCCCCGGGCGTCAAGATCACCCGCAAGGCTTTTGGCCGGGATCGCCGCCTGCCGATCACCGTCAAGCGATCCGGTCCCGAAGGCCCCAAGTAACCTCCCGGTCATGCGTGTCCTCATCGATGGTGTCCCCCAACGCCAGGAAGAGGCGGCTATATCCGTCTTCGATTGGGGCGTGGTGCGGGGTTTCGGATGCTTCGAGGTGATCCGCTCCTACGGAGGCCGACCATTTCGGGTGTCCGCTCACCTCGATCGAATGGAGACCAGCGCATCGGCGCTGGGGCTGGATATGCCCGTACGAGCCGACCTCGAAGCCTGGATCGATGGCCAGGCCGCCGAGGGCGGAGATTGTCTGGTGCGCTGCTATTTGACGGCCGGCAGCCGGGACACGCTCTTCACCTCTCCGGCCCGGACGGTCGTCTTCTGGGAAGAGCCTCCGCAACTCCCCGATGTGCTGTCGCTGTTGCCGCTGGCGGCCCCCTGGCATGCCGCCGGCGCCTTCTCGGAGCTGACCAGGGCCAAGACTCTCTCGTATGCACCCAACATGGCGGCCACCATCGCCGCCCAAGAGGCCGGCTTCGACGATGCGTTGCTGTTGGCCCGGGACGAGACTGTTCTCGAGGGCCCCACCTTCTCGATCTGCTGGTTCAGAGGAGGTGTTCTGGAGACCCCTACCCTCGAACTCGGCGTGCTTCCTTCGATCACGCGCGCCGTCGTCCTCGAGGCGGCCGGCCGCTTGGGCATAGGTGTCCGTGAGGGCACCTACCACCTGGCTCACCTGCTGTCTTCCGATGAGGTGGCGGCGATGTCCACTGTGAAGGAGTTCGCACCGGTCGGCCGGTTGGGCACCGCCGAATTCGTTCCCGGACCGATGACCAAGAAGCTGGGCGGTACGGTGCAGCAAATCATCTCCGAAGAGCTCGGTACCTAGTGCTCGAACTGGTACGAACCCTCGACGGCCTCTACCAAGCCGTGGCCGCCGATCCGGCCGCATGGGAGGACGAGGCACTCTCCTCGTGGGCGGCGGAGATGTTCGAGTCTCTTTCCGAGGGCTCGCTGAGGCCGGCGGTGAAGCAGATGCGTGCCGGTATCCGCCAGGCCCGGCGCCTGCGCCGCTATCTGGAATTGCATCCAAAGACGGCCCGCGTCGGCTGGGAGTCGGCGGTCGACGAGGCGTTGGGAAGCAAGGGCTGGAAGCCAACGCTTGACATAGCTCGACTGGGCCTGGAGATCGATCCCAGTCCCGAGCTGTTCGAGGAGGTGCGCCGCCGCTATCGCATGGTCCACTTCCAGCCCTGGCCCGAATCCCGGAGCTACGAGGAGTGGCTGGAGGGCCGCTGACCCGCGCCGACCGGACCTCGCGGTCCGGTAGGGTGGCCTCATGGCGTTTCGTCGGGTGGGTATCTGGCTGATCGTCCTCTCCTCACTCGGCGCGGCCTGCTCGGACGGGGAGGAATCAGCCACCACCGACTCGGTCGCTCCCACCGTTGCCCCTCCGGCCACCGGGATAGCTCCCGACACGGTCGGCGCGCCGGCGGGTACGACGCCTGTGGGTACCGAGGCCGCACCGACAACCACCCTCGCCGAGGAGCTGGGGCTGCCGGAGTACCGAATCATGTCCCGCAGCGAGGACGACGTGCTGGTGGTGCTCATCGAACCGGGTACGTACAGCGACATCGATCTCCAAAACGTCGTCGGCGACGCGGTTGAGCGCTTTGCTCCGGTAACCGGCCTCTATCTGGTCGATGACGAGGCGGCCGTTCCTCTGGTGCTCCAGGAAGATCTGACCGAGACCGAAGCCGCCATCCTCGAGGAGCACTATCTGTTGCGACTGGAGGAAGGCTTTCGCATGATCTTCCTGGGCCCGTTCGAGGACGTCGGCGAAGTCATCCTCGGTTCCTGAGGGAGTCGTAAAGGACTCTTCTGCACGTGCCGAAAACTCAGGGTAGGAGGTACGTCCTTGCCTATTCGCGTGCTGCTCGTAGACCAGGATCGGCGCAGCCGATCAGCCGTCGCCGCTGCCCTCGAGGCGGCCGGATGCGACGTGGTGGGTCAAGCGGTCGATGCAGAAGAGGCCGCCTTGCTCGTCGAGCAGAAACAGCCGACGATCGCCCTTCTCGACGTAGCCACGCTGGGCAACAACGGCGCTGAGGTGGCGGGTGACTTGCGGTCCCGTTCGGGCTTCTCGCTGTCGGTGATCGCCATGGCCGATCCCTCGGAAGCCGACCGCGTTTCCGAGTTGGTCGCGGCCGGCGCTCGGGGCTACGTCGTCAAGAGCAAGCGGGAGGACATCATCGACGCCGTGAGGGCCGTGTACTCCGGATCGGGCCTGCTCTCCTCGGAAGTCACCCGACCGGTTCTCGAGGAGGTGGCGCGCCTCCACGAGCGGGAGAAGCTCCGCAACGACGAGCTGGAGGGGCTGGTTGAGCAGCTCCAGGCACTGTCGGTCACCGACTGGCTCACCGGCCTCAAGAACCACGGGTACTTCCATGGCCGGCTGCGCGAGGAGCTGGACAGGGCGCTGCGCCATCGCCGCCCCTTGGCGCTGGCCCTCGCCGACGTCGACCACCTGGGTCGGATCAACGATGACTACGGCCACGCCGTCGGGGATCAGGTGCTCCAGCAGGTAGCGGGGATCCTGCAGGAGGAGGTCCGATCGGTTGATGTGGTGTGTCGCGTGGGGGGAGAGGAGTTCGCTCTCCTGCTTCCCGAGACCGACGCCCCCGGGGCCCGCCTGGTGGCCGAGCGGATCCGGAGCCGATGTGCCGAGACTCCCGTACCAGACTTGGGTCCGGTCACGGTGAGCATCGGAGTGTCGGCTGTTCCCGACCATGCGGTCGGACGCGATGAGCTGATCGAATCGGCCGACCGTGCCCTCTATCTCGCCAAGAGGGAGGGGAAGAACCGCGTCCGCCTGGCCGGGGAGGTCGTGCCACTCACCTCTCCGGTGGCGACGATCCACCCCCAGGGCAGCCAAGTCATCGACCTCCTGATTCGAGTGCTTCGGTTGCGGGATGCCGACATGGCCGAGCGGGCGTTGCGGACCGCCGAAGTAGCGGTCGCTCTCGGGGCTCGACTCGAGTTGCAGGCCTCCGATCTCGAGCACCTGCGGGTGGCGGCGCTGCTCCAGGATGTCGGCAAGATCGGGGTGCCGGACAGCGTCCTGTACAAGCCGGGCCCCCTCACCCCTCAGGAATGGGACATGGTCATGGAGCATCCCCGGCGCGGATTCGAACTGGTGCAGAACCTTGTTCACCCGGTGGTGGCCGAAACCGTCCTCGCCAACCACGAGCGCTTCGACGGAACCGGATACCCGAATAGACAGGCAGGGACGGAGATACCGTTCCTCGGCCGTGTGCTGCTGGTCGCGGATGCGTTCACCGCCATGACGTCCCATCGCAGCTACGAAGAGCAGTTGACCCCTGCCGAGGCGCTCGATGAATTGCAGCGCAACTCCGGATCCCAATTCGATCCGACGATCGTCAGTGCCATGCTGGCCATGTCGGAGGCGCTCGAGTTGAGTGCCGAAGCCGACGGCGCCGCCGTCGTCGACTTCTCCGCCCGAGCCACCTAGAGCAGCAGGCTGGCGATCGCCAAGAACCCTCCGAAGCCGATCACGTCTGAGATGAGCGTGAGAAGGATGTTGGAGGCAAGGGCCGGATCCTGGCCGAGCCGCTGCAGCAGTATCGGGATGCCGGCACCGGCCAGACCGGCTGCCGCCATGTTGGCCAGAGCGGCCAGTCCGATCACGATGGCGATCCCGAGGTCGCCGGTGAAGAGCCCGGCGATCGCACCGGCGGCAACGGCAACGGCCACCCCGTTGGCGACGCCGACGGCAAGCTGGCGGATGATCACCTGCCGGCCCCGGTGGGGCGGTATGTCCTCGATGGCGAGGGCACGGATGACCACGGCCAGGCTCTGCGCGCCGCTGTTTCCACCCACCGAGGCAACGACGGGCATGTAGGCGGCCAGCACCACGTTGGCGGAGATGACGGGTTCGAACCGGCTGACGACCGCGGCGACGAGGAAGGCAATGGCCAGGTTGACCATGATCCACGGGAACCGGTTCCGGACCGACACGGGGACCGAGGTGTGCACGGTCTCGCCCACACCGGCACCAACCATCACGGCGATATCCTCGCCGGCCTCTTCCTGAACGACCTCGAGGGCCTCCTCGACTGTGACGATGCCGAGAACCCGGCCGCGGAAATCGACCACCGGCAGCGAGAGCAGGCCGTAGCGCTGGATGAGCTGGGCCACTTCCTCCCGGTCGGTTTCGGGGCGCACCGCTACCGGGCTGGGCACCATCACCTCCTCGATGGCTGTGCCGGGGCGGGCGAAGACCAGCTCTCGGAAGGAGATGACGCCATGCAGGCGGTGCTCGTGATCGACGACGTAGACGTAGGCCAGCTGCTCCACTTGCTCGTGCAGACGGCGCAGAGCCTCGATGGCCTCTCCGGCGCTCAAACCGATCTGGAGGGCGGCGTATTCGGTGCTCATCAGGCCGCCGGCCGAGTCCGGCGGGTAGGCGAGCAGTCCGGTGAGGGTGTCCACGGCTTCGTCCGGCATTAGCTCGAGGATCGGAGAACGCTCGTCCGGCTCGAGCCGGCCGATGATGTCGGCCGCCTCGGCCGGGCTGAGGTCCTCGACGATGGCGGCGGCCGCCTCCCGCTCGAGGTGGCCGATCACGGCCGCGGCGGCATCGTTGCGCATCTCGGAGAGAACTTCGGCGGCCTCTTCGGGCTCGAGGTCGGCGACCAGCTCCAGCGTTGCCTCCGGTTCCAGGGCCTCGAGGATGTCGGCGGCGTTGTGCGGATCGGCCTCGGCGAGAGACTCCCACTCTTCCAGGTGGGCATCTAGGTATTCCTCGGCGTCCTTGGGGCGGCGCCGGGCCACCTCGCGCAAGGCGAGAGCCAGGTCACGCGGGCGTCGCAATCGAAGACGCATCAGCGGGAAGTTACTACCCGGAGGCCGGGTCCTGGTCTGCCGACACATCGGGACGGAACCAAAAAAGCAGGCCCTCCAGGGGGGAGAGAGGGCCTGCTTTTAGAGGTTCACAGGTCCCCCAGGGGGGAGGAGGGGACTCTGCAATGTGGCCGGTGGGAGCGAGCGCTCCCGTCCGGCGACGGGATAGTACCCCCTTGTGAAAGAGTGCGCAAGCCGGGCACGACCCGTCTTCGGCCCCGTGCCGCCATCGGAGGGCGGCCCGGCAAACCGGCGGAGCCGTACACTCGCTCCGGGAGGTGATCGAGATGCCGGTGAGGTTGACTGCCTACTCGCACGGGGCCGGCTGAGCGTGCAAGCTCGGCCCTGACGAGCTGGCGCAGGTGCTGCGCCGTTTGGTTCAGATTGGCCCGGTCCGCCACCCAGACCTGCTGGTGGGCATCGAAGGGTCTGATGATGCCGGGGTGTACCGGCTCTCGGACGAGCTCGCCCTGGTGCAGACCGTCGACTTTTTCGCTCCGATCGTCGACGAGGCCTACGACTGGGGCCGGATCGCAGCCGCCAACGCGCTCTCCGATGTGTACGCGATGGGCGGCCGTCCCCTCACGGCTCTGCAGATCGTGGGCTGGCCTCGCACCGAGCTTCCCCTGTCCCTGCTCGAAGAGGTGCTGGAAGGCGGCGCTGCGGTCCTGGCCGAAGCCCGCTGCACCCTGACCGGCGGGCATTCCCTCGACGACCCCGAGCCCAAATACGGGCTGGCCGTGACCGGGCTGGTAAACCCCGATCGGATCATGGCCAACGCCGCCGCCCGCCCCGGTGACACCCTCGTTCTCACCAAGCCGTTGGGCACCGGGGTCGTCTCGGCTGCCATCAAGCGGGAAAAGGCACCGGCCCAGGTACGGGAGCGCGCCGTCGAGGTCATGGCCACCCTCAACGAGGGTGCCGCCGACGCCATGGTCGAAGCGGGGGCCCGGGCTGCTACCGATGTCACCGGCTACGGGCTCCTCGGCCACCTCTTCGAGATGTTGCGTGCTTCCAGCTCAGGAGCGTTGATCCGGGCCGGTTCGGTCCCCCTGTTGCCGGGAGCCGAAGAGCTCGCCGAGGCCGGCTTCGTGTCGGGCGGCAGCAAGCGGAATCGTCGTTTTGCAGAGCGCTTCACCGATTTCGGCAACACCACCGAGGCGGCTCGGGTACTGCTGACCGACGCCCAGACCAGTGGGGGCCTGCTGATCGCGGTGCCCTCGGCTCAAACCGAGAGTCTCGTGGCTGCACTGGAAGGTGGCGCACCGGCCGCCGCCGTGGTGGGAGAGCTCACCGTCGAAGCCGGCCGAATCCGCGTCATCTGAGGGCCGGGCCGGTCCACCGGCCCCGGTCCGGGCCGATGAAGCGGTGAGAGGCACCCCGCCCCGGGACCGTAGTCTGGGGCCATGGTCGCCCTCAAGCGAATCACCGGCGCGGCGGCACTCGGCTGGTTGGGCTGGCGTCTGTTCGGACCCGTCTTCCCGCCTCGTTGGGAGACCCCTCAGGAGCGACCCCTGCGGGTGACGGGCCGATCGATCCTGGTGGGCGAACGGGAGTTCTTCGTGCGTGAAGTCGGGAACGCCCACTCGCCGCCGCTCCTGCTGGTCCACGGCTGGGGATACGACAGCCTGGCCACGTGGCACCGGGTCATGGAAGCGTTGGCCGCCAGCTATCGGGTGGTCGCCGTCGACCAACGCAACCACGGGCGCTCCGACCATCTTCGCGGCGCCTTCACCATCGATGATCTGGCCGACGATCTCGCCGGTGTCATGGACGTTCTGGGGCTGGCCAACGTCCCCGTGGCCGGCTACTCGATGGGAGGAATGGCGGCCCAGGCACTGGCCCGGCGTCATCGGGGCAAGGTGGCGGTGCTGGTCCTCGGCGCCACTGCGGCCCATCCCATCGCCCGCCACAGAGCGGCGGTGCGCCTGGCCTTTGGGCTCGGGCGAGCCTTGGGACGGATCAGCGTCATCGAGTGGGCCCGCCTCAGCCACCGGTATCTGCTTCGGGTCGGGGCAATCGAGCGGCGCCACGCCCGCTGGCTGTGGGAGTCGTTGCTCGACAGAGACGTCACGCTGGCATTCGCCGCCGCTGCTGCCATCTGGCACTTCGATTCCCGCAGCTGGGTTTCAGAGATCGACGTGCCGGCGGTCGTGATCATTCCGACCGACGATCAGCTCATTCCGGCCGCAGCTCAGTACGAGCTGGCCGCTCTCCTGCCCGATGCGTCGGTCGTCGATCTGGTCGGCGCCCGTCACGAGGCGGTGCTGACCCACGCCGACGAGTTCGCCAAGGAAGTCCTCGAGTTCCTTGGTCGTTGGTCCGGGCCGGAGTCCGGGGCGGCGGGCTCTACTGAGCGAGGTGGCGGGAGATGACCAACCGCTGGATCTGGTTGGTCCCTTCGTAGAGCTGGGTGATCTTGGCATCGCGCATGAACCGTTCCGCCGGGAAGTCCTTGATGTACCCGTAACCCCCGAGGACCTGGACGGCGTCGGTGGCGACCTCCATGGCCACATCGGAGGCGAAGCACTTGGCCCCGGCGGCCACCTTGGTCAGTTCAGGGTCGCCCCTGTCGATCATGGCGTGCGCCTCGTAGACGAGGTGTCGGGCGGCCCGGGTCTTCATGTCCATGTCGGCGAGCATGAACCCCACCCCCTGGAAGTCGATGATCGGCTGCCCGAACTGCCGGCGTTCTTTGGCGTACGCCAGGGCGGTGTCGAGCGCTCCTTGAGCGATACCCACTGCTTGAGCCCCGACGCCGGGTCGGGATCGGTCGAGCGTCATCATGGCGATGCGGAAACCGTCGCCCTCTTCGCCGACGAGGTTGGCGGCCGGCACCCGGACCTCGTCGAGGATCAGCTCACCGGTGGGAGAGCCCTTCAGGCCCATCTTGTCTTCCAGCTTGGCGACCGAGAAGCCTGGGGCGTCGGCGGGAACGACAAAGCACGAGATACCCCGGCTGCCCGCTTCGGGATCGGTCTTGGCGAAGATCGTGTAGACCGTGGCCACTCCGGCGTTGGAGATGAATCTCTTGCCGCCGGTGATCACCCACTCATCCCCGTCCCGCACCGCTTTGGTGCGCAGGGCGGCAACGTCCGATCCGGCCTCGGGCTCGGTGAGGCCGTAGGCGGCCTGGTGCCGCCCGGCGACGATGTCCGGGATCCAGTCCTGTTTCTGGCGGTCGCTTCCCGCCAACAGCACCGGGATCATGGCGAGCTTGTTGAGGAGCGGGATCATCGTGGAGGAGGCGCACACCCGGGCCAGCTCCTCGAGCAGGATGGCCTGGGAGATCGAGTCGGCTCCGGCTCCGCCGAGCTCTTCGGGGAACATGACCGCGACGAGATCGGCCTTGATCATCTCGGCATGAAGATCGGCCGGATACTCCCCGGTGGCATCGATCTCGTCGGCCCGGGGGGCCACCTTGTCCAACGCGAACTCCCGAACGACCTTGCGGAATTCCTCCTGTTCGGGCTTGAGGCGGTAGGTGTCGGTCAACGGCGCTGCTCGCCGGCGAAGTGGCGAACCGCCAGGACGAGCACAACGACGAGTCCCAGGAGAATCAGCTTCTTCATCGAACCCCTCCAATGTCGGCCGACAACCAGTTTACGCCTCGGCCGCAGGCACCAGGCGGCCCGGCTGCCCGTGGCGTGGGAGCAGTAGCCTTTGGGTCCACATGACACTCACCCGTTTTGCCCGCGCGGCCTGGATCAGCCTCGCCCTCACGGTGTCGGTGATAGCCGGAGGGGCCGTCGTGCGAGCCACCGGGTCCGGAGCCGGTTGCGGATCGGACTGGCCGGAATGCCGTGGCGGCGTGGTTCCGTTCTCCGGGACCGCAGAGACGTTCATCGAGTTCACTCATCGGGCCACGAGTGGCCTGGCTTTCCTCGCCGTCGTCGGCTTGGCACTGTGGTCCCGGCGGGCGTTTCCGGCCGGCCACCGCATCCGGAGGGCCGCGATGGCTGCCGTAATTCTGATGGTCGTCGAGGTCTTGATCGGGGCCGCTTTGGTCACCAACGAGTGGGTGGGGGAGGATGCCTCGGTGGCCCGGGCCGCAATGGATGGGCTTCATTTGGTGAACACGTTGTTTCTCCTGGCCGCGTTGACGCTGGTGGCCTGGTGGAGCTCCGGCGGGGCGGTGCCACGGCTGCTCCCCGTCGGTGCGGATACCTGGCTGCTGTTCGCCGGGCTGGCGGCAGTGGTGGTGGTGGCGTCCTCCGGCGCGCTGACCGCTCTGGGGGACACGCTGTTCCCCGATGCGACCGTAGGGGACGACTTCGATAGGTCGTCGCATTTCCTGGTCCGGCTGCGCACGCTCCATCCGATCCTTGCCGTGGTGAGCGCCGGGTATCTGCTGGTGCTGGCCCGGCACCTGGCGGCTCGCCGCTCGAGCATCGTATGGATGGCAAAGACCGTGACGGTGCTGGTGATCGCCCAGGTGGCCGTGGGGATCGTGAACCTGACCCTGAAGGCTCCCTTGGGGATACAGGTCGTCCATCTGATCGTTGCCGATCTGGTGTGGATTGCGTTGGTGATCCTCGCTTCGGCGGCGCTGGCGCCTCCGGTATCGCCCCATCCCCGGGTCGACGCCGCCGCAGCACCGACATGAGCAGTCCTCGAGTCCGGGTTACCGATCCGCAAGCCGTCGCCTCGACGTGGTGGGGTCGGGTGGTGGCCCACGTCGAGCTCACCAAACCGCGCATCGTCGAGCTGCTGCTGGTGACGACCGTGCCGGCCATGATCGTTGCCGAGCAGGGTTGGCCGGGGATCGGATTGGTGGCGGCCACTCTCATCGGCGGGTCGCTGTCGGCCGGGGGAGCGAACGCCTTGAACAACGTGGCCGATCGCGACATCGACGAGATGATGCGCCGCACTCATCACCGGCCTTTGCCGACCGAACGTGTCGAGCCGAGGTCGGCCCTGGCACTGGGCTTGACTCTCGGAACGCTCGGTTTCGTTTCGCTGTGGTTGACGGTCAATCCCACCGCCGCATTGCTGGCCACCGGGGCACTGCTCTTCTACGTGCTGGTGTACACGCTGTATCTCAAGCGGCGCACGCCCCAAAACATCGTCATCGGCGGCGCGGCCGGAGCCGTACCGGTGCTGGTGGGCTGGGCGGCGGTGACCGGAACGCTGGAACTACCGGCTCTCGTACTCTTTGGAATCGTGTTTCTGTGGACGCCTCCCCACTTCTGGGCGCTGGCCGTCCGCTATCGGAGCGATTACGAGCGGGCCGGAGTTCCGATGCTTCCGGTCGTTGCCGGAGAGCGCCGAACGACCAACCAGATCCTCGGCTACAGCGTCGCCACGGTCGCCGTGAGCCTCCTCTTGTATCCGGTCGCGCCGATGGGGTGGGTGTATCTGGGATGCGCATGCGTGCTCGGTGCCTTGTTCGTCGTGGGAGCGCTCGATGTGAGGCGCCGCCCGGAGATCGCCATGCGCTACTTCCACTTCTCGGTCGTGTACCTCACGCTTCTGTTTGCCGCCATGGGGATCGATCGGCTCCTCCTGTGAATCCTGCCGACACAGCCCCGATCCGTCCGGAGGAGCGCTTCGGCGAGGATCGGGTGGCCGCCTATCTCCGCACCAACTTGGCGGAGCTGATCGGCGACGGTCCGATCTCCTTCGAGCAGTTCCCCGGCGGCAAAGCCAACCTCACCTATCTGGCTCGGTGCGGAGCCGTCGAGCTCGTGCTACGCCGACCTCCGCTCGGACCGGTGGCTCCGGGATCGCACGACATGGAGCGGGAGTGCAAGGTGCTCTCCGTCTTGTGGCAGGCGTTCGGACCGGCGCCGCGCGCCTACCACTATTGCCCGGACCCCGAGGTCATGGGCAAGCCGTTCTTCGTGATGGAACGGCGCCGCGGCATCGTGGTGAGGGAGAGCTGGCCCGGCCATTTCGGGCCCGAACACCGCCTCCGGGCGGCGGAAGGTTTGGTCGATTGTCTGGCGGCTCTGCACGGGGTGGACTACCGGGCTCTGGGTCTTGAGGATCTGGGACGGCCCGACGGTTTCGTGGCCCGCCAGGTGGCGGGATGGCAGGACCGCTGGCAGCGGGCGGCGACGAGGCCCCTCGCCGACATGGATCGAGCCGCCGGGCTGCTCGCCCGCAGCATCCCTGCGCCGCAGAGGGCGACGCTGCTGCACAACGATTTCAAGCTGGACAATCTGATGTTGAGCGACCTGGGGCGGGTGGTGGCGGTGCTCGACTGGGACATGTCGACCCTGGGCGATCCTCTGGTCGATCTGGGCACCGCCGTGGCCTACTGGGCGGACCCCGACGCCGCCGCCTACCGGGTCTTCGGGGCCACGGCCGCCGAACTGGCACCGGCCCTGTCCCGGGCCGATGCCGTGGTGCGCTACGGCATCGCCTCGGGACTGGACACGTCGGCGCTTCCCTACTACCTGGGGCTCGCCTACTTCCGCATCGCGGTCATCGTCGAGCAGATCTACGCCCGCTATGCGGCCGGTCAAACCAGCGACCCGCGGTTTGCCTCGCTGGGCGGCCTCGTGCCCGGTCTGGCCGCGGCGGCCTGTCGCAGCTTGCAGGGCCGAACGGAGTTCAGCTGAGGCCGTCAAGCTCCGACTTGGCTTCCCTGGTCATGAGGTGGGGGACCAGTTCGGCCGGTTCTCTTCCCTCATAGAGGACGGCACCGACCTGGGTCGCTATGGGCATTTCCACCCCGTGGCGCTCGGCGAGGTCGAGCACGGCCCGGGTGGTGCGCACGCCCTCGGCCACCATCTTCATCTCCTTCAGGATCTCGCCAAGCCGGCGACCTTTGCCGAGTTCGACGCCGACGGCGTGGTTGCGGCTCCGGGCGGAGACGCAGGTGACGATGAGGTCGCCCATGCCGGCCAGTCCCGCAAACGTCAGGGGCCGACCCCCCATGGCTACGCCGAGCCGGGTCAGCTCGGCCAGGGCTCTGGTGATCAGGGCGGCCAGGGTGTTGCCTCCGTAGCCGAGCCCATCGGCGATGCCGGCGGCAATGGCCATGACATTCTTGAGGGCTCCGGCCGCCTCGCACCCGACCACGTCGGGATTGGTGTAGACGCGAAAAGTCGGATTCATGAAGGCCGGCTGGATGGCCCGGGCCAGATCTTCGTCGGGCATTGCCAGGACCGATGCCGCCGGCTGCCGGCGGGCGATCTCGGAGGCGAGGTTGGGGCCGGTGAGCACCCCCACGGTCCGGGGGTCGTGGTCGGTCAGGATCTGCAGGGTGATCTCGGTCATGCGCAGCAGGGATCCCTCCTCGATCCCTTTCGTGAGGCTGATGATGGGGGTGGTGGGGGCGATGTGAGGTGCGACCCGCTCCAAGACGGCCCGGTAGCCGTGGGAGGGGACCGCCATGAGCACCAGGTCGCATCCGTCCAGTGCCTCCTCGTCGGCACCGGTGGCCCGTACCGTCTCGGGCAGTTCGACGTCGGCCAAGTACTGGGGATTACTGCGGTTGGCATTGATCTCCCCGGCCAACTCGGCCCGTCGAGCCCACAGCGCTACCTCGGCATGGGTCGCCATCACCGCCGATATGGCGGTTCCCCACGACCCGGCTCCCATGACGGTGACTTTCACGCGGCAAGGGTACGGCTCGCGGGTGGGACCGGCTACCGTCGCTCTGGTGGAGCCCAGCTCCGTGCCCGAAGCCGAGCCGGCGCGCCGCAGCACGCCACGTCGCGGCGCCGCCTTGAGCCGCGCCGTGAGCAGGGGCGGACGGCGGGTGGCGGCGTCCGTCGAGGCGATGTTCAGTGCCGGCGGCCCCGGGTTCCGCCGCCTGGCCCAGTCACATGCGGCCTCGGTGGCCGGCGACACCCTGGTGACGATGGCACTGGCCGGCACGCTGTTCTTCCAGGTCCCGTCGGCCGAGGCGCGCGGCAACGTGGCCCTGTACCTGCTGCTCACCGCGGCGCCCTTTGCGGTGATCGCCCCGGCCCTCACTCTCATATACGCCCGCTACCCGACTGCTTACCGGCGGGGTCTCATCGCCAGCACGGCGGTCCGATCGATGCTGGTGGTGGGGATGCTGATCGCCGGTGTGGACACGCTGTGGCTGTTCCCGCTGGCCTTCGTGCTGCTGATGTCTTCCCGATTGCACGGGATCAGTCGAGGAGCGCTGCTGCCGGTGGCCATCGACAAGCCCATCGAATTGGTGGCCGCCAATGCACTGCTGGCCCGGATCGGCATTCTGACCTCGGCGGTCGTTGCCGTACCGGGGGCAGGATTGGTGGCGCTGAGTTGGTGGCCGGCGCTGGTGGCGGCCGGCGTCTCCTTCGGATTGGGGACCATGTGGGGGCTCCGGGTACCCCGCGTCGTCACTGCGTCGGAAGACCGTCCCCGGCCGGGCATGCGGCCCGTTATTCCCCGGGCCATTCGCCTGGCCCGCCTGGCGACCGCCGGGGTCCGCTTCCTCAACGGCTTCCTCCTCCTGCTGGTGGCGTTCGCGTTCAGAGACGTCGATGCCGGGGTGGCCGATTTCGGGGCGCTGCTGGTGGCCGGCGGTTTCGGCTTCTTTTTGGCCTCGCTGGTCTCGCCGTGGCTGGAGCGCCGCCTCCGGGAGGAGCCGATGGTGGTCGGCGCGCTCGCCATCGAGGCGGCTGCGGCGTTCATCGCCGCCCAGGTGTTCGGGCTCCCGGCCGCCGCCGCTCTGGCCGCCGCCGCCGGACTGGCGTGGGGGACGGCCAAGTTCGGCTTCGACGGCCTGCTCCAGGCAACGGTCCCCCCCGAAACGCGCGGCTACGCCTTCACCCTGTCCGAAACCAGCTTCCAGCTGGCCTGGGTAGTCGGGGCCTTGGTGCCGGTGACGACCGATCTCCCCACCGGTTTCGGACTGGCCACCGCCGGAGTGGTGGCCCTGGCGATGCAGCTGGTCTACGTGTCCGGACTGCTGGTACCGCTTGCCGAGGCGCGCCGCCGCCAGAAAGAGGAACAGCCTCCCCCGCCGGCGCGCAAAGTCACCGAGCTGTTGTGAACCCGTCGTCGTGAGCAAGGATCAGAGCGCCGGGCGACTCGGCGCTCTGGCGTAGATCCGCCCCAGTCGAGTCGAGTGCGGGTGCTCGGGACATGCTTCGAGAGAGGTGGAGCGACCTCCAACGCGACACGGGCGGCGGAGGCCGGGTACGGTGACGCAGTGATGCATGCCCTCCAGCTGACCGAGCCGGGACGCCCGCTCGAACTGCGCTCTGTCGATCGGCCCGAGGCGCCGGCCGGCGAAGTCCTCGTGCAGGTCGAGGCGGCCGGCATCTGCCGGTCGGATCTCCACTACCGGAAAGGTTTTCCGGTAGCCGGTCCACTCCCGATCACTCTCGGCCATGAAATCGCCGGCGTCGTGGCAGAAGTGGGCGCCGGTGTGGACCGATCACGGATCGGACGGCGGGTGTGCCTTCACTACCAGATCGGGTGCGGTT
Organism: uncultured Acidimicrobiia bacterium; assembly: GCA_964347285.1. Lineage (GTDB taxonomy): Bacteria > Actinomycetota > Acidimicrobiia > Spongiisociales > JAOTWH01 > CAYFYE01. Next base: position 16,695 of record CAYFYE010000009.1, on the reverse strand, counting down.
CCTGTCGTCATTGCCGCGCCGGCAACGAGCGGTTCTGCCCCCGGGGCGCCATGCTCGGCAAGGACCGGGACGGCGGGTATGCCGAATTCATCACGCTCCCGTCTCCCAACGCCCTTCTTGTGCCCGACGAGGTGACCTTGGCGCACGCCGCCGTCATGATGTGTTCCACGGCAACGGCCCTGCACGCCCTGCGCAGGTGTCGCTTGTCCCCCGGCGAGCGCGTCGCCATCTTCGGCGCCGGCGGCCTGGGGGCCTCGGCCATTCAGCTGGCCCGATCCCTCGGGGCCGCAGAGGTCTTCGCCGTCGACGTCAACTCCACAAAACTCTCCAATGCCGAGGCACTCGGCGCTCGCCCGGTCGATGGCGCCGACCAACCCGTCGATGCCATCCGGGCGGCGACGGACGGGAATGGTGTGGAGGTGGCCCTCGATCTCCTCGGATCGCCGGACACGCTGGCCGCAGCGGTGGCGGCCCTCGCCCCCCTGGGCCGTGCCGGCGTCGTCGGGCTCATCGAGGGAGAGATCCGCCTGCAGCCCTACCGCGACGTTCTGGTCGGCGAGGCCGAGCTGATCGGAACGTCCGACCACACCGCCGCCGAGTTGAGCGAGCTGCTGAAGATGGCTCGCGCCGGCAGCATCGATCTCTCGAATGCAATCACCCGAACCGTGCCGCTCGACCCAGCCGAAGTGAATGGTGCCTTGGACCGCCTGGAGGCATTCGGAGACGACATCCGAACTGTGATCACGCCGGGGGAGGTTTGAATGGATTTCGCGCTAAGCGAACGATGTGAGCAGCTCCGGGAGGCGCTGAATTCGTTCATGGACGATGAGGTGTACCCCGCCGAAGACACCTACGTCCGCCAGATGCAGGAGGCGGCCGATCCCGATCACCACCCCGAGGTGCTCGAAGACCTGAAGGCTCGAGCCCGTGGTCGCGATCTGTGGAACCTGTTCTTGCCCGATGCGCAGTGGGGCCCCGGGCTCTCCAACCTCGATTATGCGCCCCTCGCCGAGATCACCGGGCGGAGCCCCCACATCGCTCCCGAGGCTCTCAACTGCTCGGCCCCCGACACCGGCAACATGGAGATCCTGGCGGCCTTCGGCACTCCAGACCAGCAGAGGGAATGGCTCGTGCCGTTGCTGGAGGGCGAGATCCGCTCCTGTTTCGCCATGACCGAGCCGGCCGTCGCCAGCTCGGATGCCACCAACATTGCGGCCCGGATCGATCGAGACGGCGACTACTACGTCATCAACGGTCTCAAGTGGTGGGCCACTGGTGCCACCTCACCGCGCTGTCGGGTGGCGATCGTCATGGGGGTCACCAACCCGGAGGCCGATCCCTACCACCGCCAGAGCATGATCCTGGTACCGCTCGATACCCCCGGAGTCGTAGTCGAGCGCAGCTTGCCCATCTTCGGGTATCACGACCGCGGTGGCCACGCCGAGATCATCTTCAGCGACGTCAGGGTGCCCGCCGAGAACCTGCTGGGAGAGGAGGGCAGTGGGTTTGCCATCGCCCAGGCCCGGCTGGGACCGGGGCGGGTGCATCACTGTATGCGGCTGATCGGCATGGCCGAGCGGGCCTTCGACGCCATGTGCGACAGGGCGACGAAGCGGGTGGCATTCGGGCAGCGGCTGGCCGACCAGGGTGTGATCCAGGACTGGATCGCCGAGGCCCGGATTCGGATCGAGCAGACCCGCCTGCTCGTCCTCAAGGCGGCTTGGATGATGGACACCATGGGGAATCGGGCCGCCCGTACCGAGATCTCCGCCATCAAGGTGGCCGCACCGCAGATGACGACGTGGATCATCGATCGTGCCATCCAAGTCCACGGTGGAGCCGGGGTCAGTGACGACTTTCCGCTGGCCGCGCTCTACGCGCACGCTCGCACGCTTCAAATCGCCGATGGACCGGACGAGGTGCACAAGCGGGCGGTGGCTCGCCGCGAGCTGCGCCGCTACTCCTGACCGTTCGGCGGCGGTGCCGACCCTTGGCTGAGCGCTTCGAGTTCGGGCATGAGTCTCTTGATCTCGTGCTTGAGGTCGGCCCAGGCGATACGGGCGTCCTCGAGGCCTGATGCGCTGGCTGCTTCCAGATGGACGGCCGCCTCCACTCCGGGAAACGCCGCAATCGAGCCCAGGCTTCCCTTGAGTCGGTGAACCGCCTCGCGCACCGACTCCATGTCCTGGTCCTCGATGGCGCCGTCGATGGCGTTCATGGCCAGTCGGCACTCGTCGGCCACCAAGTGGGCGATCTCGATGAGGACATCGGACATGCCGCTCACCAGTTCAATGGCTCGAGCGCGGTCGATGGGATCATCTGATCTCTCGACCGCCTCGCTCTTCTCCCGGCTGGGAATCACACGGACATGGCCGACGAGCTGCTCGATGGTGGCAAACAGCTCTTCGGCGTGGAACGGCTTGGAGACGTAGCCGTCCATACCGGCCCGCAGGCAGCGCTGGCGATCGCCGTCCATGGCGTGCGCCGTCAGGGCGATGATCGGGATGTGCTGACCGGAGCCGAGCTCCATCCACCGGATGGCCTTGGTCGCCTCGAATCCATCCATCTCGGGCATCTGCACGTCCATCAACACGACTTCGAAATCTTGTTCCTCCATGGCGGCAACGGCTTGGCGACCGTCGGACACCGCCCGGACCGAGTGGCCCCGGCTCTCGAGCAACCGGGTGGCCAGCATGCGGTTGGTGGGACTGTCGTCGGCGAGGAGCACCCGGAAGCGTTGTCGACGCTCCCGTAGCCAGTGGCGGGTGATCAGACCGGCTGCCTCGGACGCTCCCGCTGCGGCCATGCGTATGCCTTCGAGGAGATCGACGTGAACGATCGGCCCGGTCAGATAACCGGCGGCTCCGATCTCTCTCAGCTTGGCGGCATCGCCTCGCTGGCCGGGCGGAGCGAGGACGATCAGTGGAACGCCTTCGAGGCCCGGACCGGCCAGCAACGCCCGGGGTAGAGCGAAGGGGTCGTCGGCCACCGAGGCCACGGCGGCGTCGAAGGTATCAGATTCCAAGACGGTGGCGGCGTCATCGAGCGTCTCAGCGATCACCGGCAGCATCCCCCCCTGGCGGAGCATTTCGGCCAGGGAGCGACGAGCGGCAGGCTCCTCGGCCATGACCAAGACGCGGAGTCGTTCCCCTCCGGCCGGAGCAATGGCCAGTTCGGCTGCCTGCGCATCGATACTCCCAAAGCGGGCAGTGAAGTGGAAGGTGCTGCCGTGTCCGACGGTACTTTCCACCCACATCCGGCCACCCATCATCTCGACCAATTGGGCGGTGATGGACAGTCCCAGTCCGGTGCCCCCGTAGCGTCGCGTCATCGAGCCGTCGGCCTGCGAGAAGCTCTCGAAGATCAGTTTCTGCTTCTCGGCCGGAATGCCGATCCCAGTGTCGGCAACTCGAAAGTGCAGCATGATGTCCTCGCCGTCTGATTCATCGGCCTCGCAGGCGACCTGGACGGAGCCGACGTGCGTGAACTTGATGGCGTTGCCGATGAGGTTGAACAGGATCTGTCTGAGCCGGCCGGGATCGCCTTGGGCGGCATCAGGCACGTCGGTGGCGATGTCGTGGCTCAAGTCCAGCCCCTTTTCTGCAGCCCGCACGGCCAACGTCCGGACCGTGTCGCCGATCGTGTCCCGCAGGCTGAACGGGATGTTCTCGAGCTCCATGCGCCCCGCCTCGATCTTCGAGAGGTCGAGAATGTCGTTCACCAGGCTGAGCAGAGCGTCCACCGAAGACTTGATCGTTCCCAGGTACTCGCGCTGCTCGGCGGTGAGATCGGTAACCAGGGTGAGTTCTGTCATGCCCAGGATGGCGTTCATCGGGGTGCGGATCTCATGGCTCATGTTGGCCAGGAATTCGGATTTGATGGACGTGGCTTTCTCGGCGGCTTCTTTGGCCGCTTTGAGCTCCATCTCGGCCTGCTTCCGCTCGCTGATGTCGCGTGACGCCGCATGAGTTTCCACGGGCTGTCCGGACTCCGGGTCGCGTATGGGCCGACTGGTGGTTTCCAGCCACACGTAGCTGCCGTCCCGGCGACGCATGCGGTAACTGGCGGTCCGGATATCCGATCGGTCGGCAGCCCCGTTCTCGTCGAAAGCCCTCACGTCGTCGGGATGAACGAGATCCCTGACCCGGGCCCCCACCAGCTCCTCGGGGTCGTAGCCCAGCAAGGCTCGGCATGAAGGAGATAGGTAGAGGAACGTTCCATCGGGAGCTTGGCGGGAGATGAGGTCGGTGGAGTTCTCGGCAAGCAGCCTGAACCGTTCCTCGTTGTACCGAAGCGCCTCTTCGGACGCCTTGCGGTTGGTGACGTCGCGGGCGCTCACTACCCAGGCGTTCAGGTTGGGATCTTCCAGCCAGTTGGAGGCGATCGCCTCGAAGATGCGCCACCCGCCATCTTTGTGGCGAATCCGGTGCTCGATGGGGCGTGTGCTTCCTCCGGCGCCGGCGGCAGCGGCCTCCTCCAGCAGCGCGGGACCGTCGTCGGGGTGAATCAGATCGAACGCATGCCTGCCCACCACCTCATCCGGCTCGTAACCGAGGATGTCGAGCGTCGAGGGGGTGGCGAACCCGATCATGCCCCCTTCGTCAAGGGTGTAGATGAGGTCCGAGGTGTGCTCTACCACCGCACCAAACCTCACTTCGGCTTCCCGGACCCGTTCCTCGGCCCGATAAGCCTCAAACAGGTTTCCGCACGCCGCCATCAGCGGCTTGAGGAACCCGACCAGCTCGTTGGTGTAGCCGCGGGGCCGGTTGGCGAGGCCGATGACCCCGACGACCTCACCTGCGCCCATCACCGGTAGGCCGAGGAACGTTGCAATGTCGGGATGCGGTGAGAGCAACATCCGCCATCCCGCCTGCTCCTGGACCCCGCACAGGAGTGGCCGGGCGGCTTGGGCGGTCCGTTCCAGCAGGTCGAGCGGCAGCTGGGCGCCCTCGTGCTCGACCGAGGCATCGACCACCACCGACAGCGCCCCATGGGGGAGTCTCTCGGCAATAGCGGCCCGGCGACTGCCGGTGAGATTCATGACGCGCCGGATGAGTTCCTCGAAGACTCCGGCCGGCCCCTCATCCGTGATGAAGGCGGATTGAGCATCGGCCAGTGCGTTGAGGAGGGCGTTGGTCTGGGCCAGTTCCCTCTGGGTCGCCTTGAGGTTGGAAACATCGCTGATGGACACAACGACGTCGGTGAGGTCCAGTAGACCGTTGCGTCGGGCCGCCGACCATCGCAACACGCCGTCGATGGGCAAGCCGTCGAACGTCCGACCGGAGACCTCGGTGGTGAGCACCTCCTTGTGTTCCCAAACGGCGACGATCTGCTCGACCAGCGAGCTTCGTGTCTCCGGGGTCAGGGTGCGGGGATCGAGACCACCGAGGAGCTGGCTGCGATCGCGGGCGTTGAGTAGGGAGACGGCAGCTGGGTTGACGTCTTGGACGACGAGCATGGAAGCCGCCTCATCGACGAGCTCGGGATGGGCATCGAGATGGCCCCGTATGTCGGAGACTCCGGATCTTCTCAGCTCATCGAGCCATCGGCCGACGGCGCTGAAGTCCTCGCGCCAGACCGACGTCGGTATGCGATCGAGCAGCTCCCGGTAGCGGGCCCTGCTGTTTCCGGCCGAGCCTGCCGTTGTGCGGGCCAACACGCCGAGGAGAATGAAGAGAGCAATCTCGAATCCCAGGCTGGTCGCGGCAGTGCGCAGAATTTCTCCCGGCGACCAGAACAGCTGGGAGGCGTACACGGCGGCCAGGAAGGCCAGGTAGGGACCGAAGAAGCGTGTCACGAAGACGCCTCCGACCACTGCATAGGCGAATACGCCCATGGGGATGGCATGCACGACGTGAGGCTGTGACGGGAAGAAGGGCACGAGCATTGCCATCGCAGTCGCCACCAGGACGGCCAGGGCCCCGGCCCTCAGCTGGTTGCGGTGCAGCTGCAGTATCGCGACCAGCGCCACCGCCGAGGAGCTGGCCGCCACCAGCAGGTAGGGAGTTTCACCCGTGGCGAGTCCCAGGAACGCAGTCCAGGGCGCGCCGGCCGCCGCCGCCACCAGAGTGAGGCGGACAAACGCCCTCTCGCCGGTGCGCGCGTCGCTAGGCGCCGGCCGCACCCGGCCGCCGGGAGGTCTCATCCAAGTGGTTTCGGTCGGTCGGGACGGGGCCTGTAGCCGTCTATTCGTCCAGCAATCTGGCCAATTCCGAGGCGGCTCGGTGGGGGAGTCGGGCCCGGAGCAGCGTTCCGTGGGGACGGTGCTCACTGCTCAACACCTCGCCGCGGCGGTGTACCGCCGCAACGATGTCGCCTCGGTCGTAGGGCACGAGCAGCTCGACCTCGCTCATGCCGGCGTTGAGGCCTTTGCCGATCGCTTCCAATAGATCCTCGATGCCGTGGCCGGTGACCGCGGAGATCGGTACCGCGTCGGCATGCAGCAGCCGCAGGCGATTGAAAGCCGTCGGATCGGCGATGTCCCCCTTGTTGAGCACCATCAACTCCGGCACTTCGGCGGCTCCTATCTCGCCGAGCACCGTTCTGACCGCCTCGATCTGGCCTTCGGGGTCCGGCTGCGATCCGTCGACGACGTGAATGAGGAGATCGGCCCGGGCCACCTCCTCGAGGGTGGCGCGGAAGGCCTCGACGAGCTTGTGGGGGAGCCGTCTGACGAAGCCCACCGTGTCGGCGATCAGCACCTCTGCTCCTCCGGGCAGCTCGAAGCGGCGGATGGTCGGATCCAGGGTCGAGAAGAGACGATCCTCGACCAGGGCGTGGGCCCCGGTGAGGCGGTTGAGGAGGGTCGACTTGCCGGCATTGGTATATCCGACGAGGGCAACCGTGGGCAACCCGGCCCGGGTTCGCCCCTTGCGCTGTGTGGTCCTGGTCCGCCCCAAGTGCCGGAGTTCGACTTCCAGCTTGCGGATCCTTTCGGCAATCCGGCGGCGATCGGTCTCCAGTTTGGTCTCACCGGGTCCCCGGGTACCGATACCCCCGCCCAACCGACTCAGCTCGACGCCGCGCCCCCGGAGGCGAGGAAGCCGATATCGGAGTTGGGCCAGCTCTACTTGGAGCATCCCGGCTCGGCTCGTGGCGTGCTGAGCGAAGATGTCGAGTATCACCGCCTCGCGGTCGACGACGTCACAGCCGAAGATGCCCTGGAGGTTGCGCTGCTGGGCCGGGCTCAGGGGGTTGTCGAACACCACAACGTCCACATCCATCAAGCGAGCGGAGGCCGCCAGCTCCCCTGCCTTACCCTCGCCGATGAGTGTGGTCGCGTCGAAGGTGGGACGATGCTGGAGCGCCGAATCGACGCTCTCCGAACCGGCGGTGTCCACCAGCCGGGCCAACTCTTCGAGTGAGGCCTCGGCGGCTGCCCGATCTTCCCTCCCGGTCGTGACCCCGATCAGCAGCGCCCGCTGGCGAGCCACCTCGAGGTCGGTGACGGTGGCGGTGAGTCTGCGCCTGCTCCGATCTTGGTGTTGCGTCGGCATGTCGGGCCATGAAAGCACGTCTGGCGGGCCGGGTGGACCGGCCACACCAGCTGCGGGTGCGGTATGTTGAGCCGGACGGGGCCCGGGCCCGGCACCCCGCGGCCGCCAATCAGCACTACTCCGAGGAGGTGTGCATGGAAGAGTTCACGCCCGAACAGCACAAGACCTGGGCCGAGTTGTACCGAAGGCAGATGCCCCGCATAGAAAAGTACGCCTGTCGCCAGTATCTCGAGGGTTTCGGGCTGCTGGAGCTCCCCGCTGAGGAAATCCCGACGGTCGAGTTCTTGAATTCGAAGATCATCCCGGCCACGGGATGGGAAATCGTGCGCACCGACGTCCGATACACCGATGCCGATGAGTGGTATCGCATGTTCGACCAGAAGAAGTTCCTGATCACCGATTACATGCGCTCCTGGGAGGAGCTGGACTGGACTCCCGAGCCCGACATGTTCCACGACATCTTCGGGCATCTGCCGTTCATGATGCTGCCCGAATACGCCGCGCTTCAGGAGATGTTTGCCCCGGCCTATCTGCGGGCGCAGACGGAACAGCAGAAGGAGAACATCAAGAGGCTGGCGTGGTTCAGTACCGAATTCGGGCTCATCCGGGAGGACGGCGCCACCAAGATCTTTGGAACCGGGCTCATGTCGGGCGGCGACGAGATGGAGAAAGCAGCCACCGGCGTCACCGAACGCCGTGAGTTCACGATCGAGAACGTACTCACCCGTGACAAGGCCGTGAACGAACAGAACCAAGTCCTCTTCGTGTTCGAGGGGATGGACGCCCTCAAGCAGGAATTGAACCGCTACTTCGTGGGGGTCTAGTTGGGAGAGGTGACGGCGCTCTTCACGCTGGCCGAAGCCAACGCCCTCCTACCCGAGGTGGAGGAACGCCTGGCCGGCCTGGTGGCCATCCAGAAGGGCCTGGAGCGCGAGGTCGCTCGACACCCAGTAGCGCCCCGTGCCGACTCGTTTCGCAGCGCCGCCGCCTTCGACCTGAACGAGACGGCTCACCGGGTCCTGGGCTGGTTTCAGCACAAGGGCATCCACGTCAAGGGTCTCGAACCTCCCCTCGTGGATTTTCCGGCCCGGGCCCGGATCGGCGATGTGCTGCTGTGCTGGCGACAGGGGGAGGAGTCGATTGGGTACTACCACCTGCCGCAAGCCGGCTTTGGCGGCCGGCGGCCCGTCTCCGAGCTGGAGGGCATCTGATCCCGGTCTGGCCTCGGCTCATGGAGGGCAGATCTCTCGACCGGCCGTCTCGCCCGGGGTGGCCGCCGGGGATCGGCCTTGCCGACGGCGACATGGCACGGCGGTGATGTTGCCCGACTCCCCGGTGGCCTCGAGCAGCCGGTCGCTGGGCCTTGAGCAGGTAGGCAGGGTCCTCGTGGTGGCCGCCCTTGCGGTGGCCGGAGTGAGCTGCGGCGACGGCGCCGCCCCGGTCCCATCGCTCGAGGAGATCCTCACCGGGGCCGGCGCCCAATTCGAGACGCTCGAAAGCGTTCGATTCGACATCGACGTCCAGGGGGCCCCCGTCTATCTGGACGGGGCCCAGACGCTGGAAGCCAGGGAGGCCGCCGGCCAGTATGCGGCTCCGGAATCCTTTCAGGCCGTCGTCGAGGCGACGGCTCTTGGACTCGGAGTGGAGCTGGGCGCCGTGTCGATAGGTGATCGGCAGTGGGTCACCAATCCGGTGACAGGAGGATGGGAGGAGCTTCCCCCCGGCTATGGGTTCGATCCGCTGCAGCTCTTCGATCCGGTCGACGGTATCGGGGCCACTCTGGCCGGGTTGGACGATGCAACCCTGGCCGACTCCGGTAGCCGTTACCACGTCCAGGGCACCGTGGGAGCTTCTCGGGTGCGCACTCTGACGGCCGGCCTCCTCGAGCAAGAGGCCGTCGAGATCGACCTGTTCATCGACCCCGACTCCCTGCATCTGCTCGAAGTGAGTTTCGAGGTGGGCGATCCGCCGAGCATGTGGACCATAGGGTTCTCCGAGTTCAACGAGCCGGTGACCATCGATCCTCCGGCTGGGTGATGAGGTCGGCTCGCCCCAATCCCTCGCCGGGCCTGGTGCTGGCGGTGGTGTCGTTCGGGGTGTTCGTGGCCGCCGACGACCTGACCGTCGTCACCACGATGTTGCGTCAGATGATCGGCGACTTCGAGATCACGCTGCCGGACGGGGTGGACCAGGCCGCCTGGATCGTGGACGTATACCTGATCGGCTACGTGGCGGTGATGCCGTTCATGGGCCGAGTGAGTGACCTCTTCGGGAGGCGGCGGATCTACCTCGTTGCCTTTGGCCTGTTCTTCGTCGGGTCGGTGGTCATCCCGTTCGCCGGTGGGTACGGGACGTTGCTCTTTGGCCGGGTCCTCACTGCCGTGGGAGGAGGTGCCCTGGTGCCGGTCGGCATGGCCATCGTCGGCGACGTCTACCGCCCGCAACGCCGAGCCACGGCACTCGGGGTATTGGGAGCGGTCGACACCATCGGCTGGGTCTGGGGCCCCCTGTTCGGTGCTCTGCTCGTCCGTTACCTCAGCTGGCGTTGGCAGTTCTACCTGAACCTGCCCCTGGCAGTGGCCGGGATGGCCATGGCCTGGGTGGTGTTGCGCAATCTGGACACCCCCACGGCCAAGGGCCGGGTCGACTGGGCGGGAGCCGGCGCCCTCACGGCGGCGCTCATCGCTTTGTGTGTGGCGCTCCTCGAAGGCAGCGAGATACAGTCGGTGACGGGCCTGGAGGAACTCACCGGCGAGCGCGACATCAACACGACGCCGCTCTTCCTTCTGGCGGCCGGCGCTCTCGCCGTCTTCATCTGGCTGGAGAAGCGTGCCGAGCATCCGATCGTGGACCTCGGGCTCTTCCGCCTTCCCAACTTCACACCGGCCGTGATCGTCAATTTCCTGGTCGGGGGGGCCTTGATCATCGCCATGGTGGACGTACCGCTCTTCATCAATGTGGTGGAACGGGCCCTTGCCGAATCGGCCGTGGCGAGTGGGCGGGTGCTGAGCGCTCTGACCGTCTCCATGGCGCTCTTTGCCTATGTCGGGGGCCGCCTGACGCCCCGGTTCGGCTATCGGCCGGTGACGGTGGCAGGACTGGGGTTGGCGCTGGGGGCCTATCTGGCGATGGGGACCATGTGGGCGGTCGACACCTCTCAGGCGGCCATGGCCTGGCAACTGGCAGCCCTCGGAACCGGTTTCGGCCTCGTCACCGCCCCTACCAACGCCGCCGTCGTCAACGCTGCGCCGGCCCAACGACGGGGAACGGCCGCCGGCCTCGTGCTGGTGTTTCGACTGATGGGGTTGGCGGTGGGGCTGAGCGCTCTCACCGGCTGGGGCCTGTACAGGTTCAACAGTCTGCGAGATCGGCTCGAGCTGCCTCCGGTGGACGATCCCACCTACCAAGACGCCCTCTCGGCGGCCCAAGGCGATCTGACCTCTCAGGCCATCGCCGAGACCTTCCTGGCTGCGGCTGTGGTGGTGGCGATAGCGATGCTGGTGGCACTGGCGCTGCACCGGGAGCAACAGCCGGTGCAGGCTCAGTTTTGAGTATGGTCGACGCGCCGTGATCGTCCCGTCGGATCCGGCCGGGAGCAATCATCTCGCCTATCGGAAATCGTTCTTTTGTGCTCAACAGGTCCTCGAAAGTAGCTTCCATTTGGCGCCCGGCCGCCGGTCCGGTTTGACTGTTGTTCCGAGACGTTTTAGAAGAGGAGGGCCCTCTCTCCGAGAAAGGACACGATTGTGGCAATGTCGCAGGCGCAAAAAGACGCGCTGGCACGCGGTCGTAAAGAAGCCCGAGCCATCAAGCAGTACCTCGCCTCTCTCGCATCACGAAAGCGGGGTCGCCCGGCGAGTCCGGCCAAGCAAAGAGAGCGCATCGAGGCCCTCAAGCGGAAGAGCCGGGTCGAGAGTGATCCGCTGCGGAAACTGGAGCTCACCCAGCAGCGGATCGACGCCGAGAATCGATTGGCCCGTATGGAGCGCGTGACCGATCAGGCGACGCTGGAGCGTGAGTTCATCCGATACGCCCGCAGTTATTCCGAGCGCAAGGGCATCAGCTACACGGCCTGGCGGGAATCGGGTGTTTCGGCGGCGGTGCTCTCCAGAGCAGGCATCACGAGGACTCGTTCCGCCTGAAGCTCAGTACTCCTCGGGCACGAAGGTCTGGTCGCTCATCGGCGGCCGCACGTAGGCAGATTCCTCCCGCTCCGGCAGCTCGATGCTGGTAGGAGTGAGGTCCTCATACGGGATCATGGACAGCAGATGCCTGATGCAGTTGAGGCGGGCCCGCCTCTTGTCGTCGGCATCGACCACATACCAGGGCGCCTGCTTGATGTCGGTGTGAGCGAACATCTCGTCCTTGGCCTTGGAATACTCCACCCACCGGCGACGTGACTCGAGGTCCATTGGACTCAACTTCCAGCGCTTGGTCGGGTTCTTTATGCGGCTCTGGAACCGACGCTCTTGCTCGTCGTCGCTGACCGAAAACCAGTACTTGATGAGGATGATTCCCGAGCGCACCAGCATCCGTTCGAACTCAGGACACGAGCGGAGGAACTCCTGGTATTCGTCCTCGGTGCAGAAGCCCATCACCCGCTCGACGCCGGCGCGGTTGTACCAGCTGCGGTCGAACAGGATCATCTCGCCGGCTGCGGGGAGATGGGCCCCGTAACGCTGGAAATACCACTGGGTATTCTCTCGTTCGGTCGGCGTGCCCAAGGCGACGACGCGCACGATGCGGGGGTTGGTGCGCTCGATGATCCTCTTGATGACGCCGCCCTTGCCGGCCGCATCCCTTCCCTCGAAGAGCACCACGACCTTCAGGCCCTGATTCTTGATCCACTCTTGGAGCTTCACTAGCTCGACCTGAAGCTTGGCCAGCTCCTCTTCGTAGTACTTGCGCTTGAGCTTGGGTCGCTCCTTCTTGTGCTCCCGCTCGACGACGCGAGCTTCGCTCGCCTCCTGCTCCTCCGTGGTCTGATGCTCCTCCGTCTCGGTGGTCTGATACTCCTCCGTCTCGGTGGCCATGAGGCTCCTCTCCCTTCTGGACCGGAGGCTAGTGAACGACGTCCTCGGCGGACCAGTCTGGGGGCCGATAACCTGGGCGCCGATGGAACTCTATGCCCGGGTGAACATCCTCGGCGGAAGGGCAGTGCGGCTTCCTCGCGGCGATGTGGGCGAGGCCATTGTCCTCGATGCCGATCCTCTGGCGCGCGCCAGGGGATGGATCGACAAAGGGGCCCACTTGCTCCATATCGTCGATCTCGATGCGGCTGCCTACGGCGACTACCGCAACCGCGACCTCATCGGGGCCATCGTGGACGGCGTCGAGGTCCCGGTGCAGGTAGCCGGCGGAATCCGGTCCCCCGGCGAGGCCGAGGGCCTGCTCGAGAGCGGAGCGTGGCGGGTGGTGATGGGGACGGCGGCGATCGTGGACCAGAACATGACCTGGGAGCTGTGCCGCGATTACCCGGGCAGCGTGGCGATCAGCATCGACGCCCTTCCCAATGAAGAGCTGGTCATCCGGGGCTGGAGGGAACAGAGCGGACTCTTTTTGGAGGACGTCCTCATCGAGATGTCGTCGGCGGGGGCGGCGGCGTTCCTGGTGGCCGAGGCGGGCCGCGACGCACTGAGTGAGCCGCCCAACTTCGACGTGCTCCGTCGGGCGCTCTCCTATATCGACGAGCCGGTGATCGCGGCCGGGGGGGTGCGTCATCTCGACGATCTGCAGGCGCTCGTCGACCTCGAGGAAGAAGGAAAGCACCTGGGCGGAGTGATCGTGGGGCGGGAGGTCACCGAAGGCAGATTCACGATGGCCGAGGCTGCGGAGATGCTCGGCGCCCCTTAGCCGCCATCGGCCGGCGCCGGTGGCGTTGGGTATGGTTCTGGGCTCACAGGAGGGATTCGATGAAGACGGTGAGTCACATCCTCGGTCGGAAGGGAGGCGCGGTCTACTCAGTCGGTCCCGACGCCTCCGTGTATGAGGCGCTGCAACGGATGGCGGAATGCGACGTGGGAGCGCTCGTCGTCATGGACGGGGACCGGCTGGTGGGCATCATCTCCGAGCGGGATTACGCCCGGAAGGTGATCTTGTTGGATCGCAGCTCCAAGGACACCAGGGTCGACGAGATCATGACGGCCAAAGTCGCCGTAGTCCCCCGGGATCGCACCGTGGAGGACTGCATGGCTCTGATGAGTGAGAAGCACATCAGGCATCTCCCGGTGGTCGAGGGGAACGAGGTGGTCGGCGTGGTCTCCATCGGTGATGTGGTCAAGACGGTGATCTCCGAGCAGGAGTTCATGATCGAACAGTTGGAGCGCTACATCTCCGGCTCGTGATCACGCTCGGAGACGTCCAGGCGGCGCGAGCCGAGCTCGCCGGGCACGTCGTTCGTACCCCCACCGTCTCCAGCCGCTCCGTATCCGAGGCTCTGGGCACCGACGTTCACCTCAAGCTGGAGCTGTTCCAGAAGACCGGCTCCTTCAAGCCCCGCGGAGCGTTCAATCAACTACGTCGGGTACCTCCCGAGTATCGGGCCCGGGGTGTAGTGGGCTTCAGCGGCGGCAATTTCGGCCAGGGGATGGCCTATGCCGCCTCGGTCCTCGGGGTAGCGGCGGTGGTGTTCATGCCCGAATTCACGCCCCCCAACTATGTCGAAGCCACCCGGGGCTACGGGGCCGGCATCGAATTGGTACCGGACCTGCGAGCGGCCATCGAAGGGGTCGAGCACTACCGGGAGAAGGGATGGGCCGTCGCCCACCCGTTCGACCATCCGGCGATGATGGCCGGGAACGGGACCCTCGGCCTCGAGCTTGTCGAGGACGTGCCGGCGGTGACCGACGTCGTGATCAGTATCGGCGGCGGCGGGTTGATCAGCGGGGTGGCCACCGCGGTCAAGGGATTGAAGCCCGAGGTCCGGGTGTGGGGAGTGGAGACCGAGGGCGCCGATGCCATGTCCCGCGCCCTGGAGGAGGGGCGGGTGGTCCACACGGAGCCGACCTCCCTGGCCAAGACGCTCGGAGCCCCGTACGTGTCTGAGGCGACACTCGAGATCACCCGAGCGCTCGTCGAGAGCGTCACCGTGGTCTCCGATGCCGACGCCTACCGGTCGATGCGCTTCCTCCTCGAACGGGCCAAAGTGCTCACCGAGCTGTCGGCATCGTGCACCCTGGCCGCCGCCGAGTCGCTGCGCCACCAGCTGGGCGAGCATGTCGTGCTCGTCTTGTGCGGGGGCAACGTCTCACTCGACGATCTGTGCGACTACCGGGGGCGCTTCGACGGGGAGAGCCCGGGGTGAGGTCAGCCCATCCTCGGTGATCGAGGCCTCAAGCCGCTGTATCCCACCGCGCCACCGCTCGCCGGCATCGCCGACGAGCTCACGGTCTCGATAGGAGCCGGCTCCCCGCCTCCAATCCGGGGACGGCGGTGCCGGACCGAGAGCTGCCGGCTCAGGCCAGGCTGAACGGCGGGTATCGGTCGGTGACCAGCAAGAACGCATACGCGTCGACCCGCAGGCTCCACCGGCCCACCCCCACCACGAAGTCGAACAGTGCCCGCGGATAGCGCCCGGTGAAGAGGATGGCGAACCAGGCGATCAGCACCGCGACGATCGCTGCGATCCAAAGCACGATCAGCACGATGTAGTGGGGGATCGCCAGCAGCCACTTCACCAGCGGCAACCAGCGGTTGAGGTCTTGCTGGACGTCGGGGTAATCGATCTCGAGATGCACCGACTGCTCCTCGACGGTCGATGGGTACCGATCGGTGAGCAGGGCCAAGTAGGCGACGACTCGCCCTGCGAAGCGGGTCAGCTCTCGGGCGAAGTCGAACCACCAGCGCGGGTACCGCACCCGGAACACGATCATCAGCGCCGTGGCGATCCAGAGCCCGGCGGAAATACCCCCGCCGGTCGTCCGAACCTCGTCGCCGGTCTCCGTGGCCACAGTCTCGTTTCCACTTGCGGTGAGCAGGGCCAGGATGATGACGATCGGGATGATCCAGATCACCCGGAAGAACGTGGTGAACCGGTCGAGCGTTTCGGGGTAGTCGATGTCGAGGCGGGCGGCGTACTGCTCGGGCTGTGTGACCACGGTCTACCTCCTCCGTGTGGCACTTTCGACGCTACTCGTCGGTTCGGTGGCCCGTCTTTGGGAGTCGCACCGGTCTTGCGCTGGCCGCCCGGGCAACCCCACCCCCTTTCCGGCCGAGCCGGTGGAGAGTCGACCCAAGCGTGCAAGCCAGCGACCCCTCCAGTCGTTTGACGGCTGACCGGCTGGCCGTTGCCCAGAACCGGCCGGCATGAGCACTCGCCGGTCCGCTCTCCAGGCAATCCGCTGACCCGAACTCGGCAATCGGTCAGTCAGGAACAGCCCGGGAGGTGCCGCGCTGCGGTCGATTCTCGATGATCCGGTCCGCAGTGTGCCGCGTGAGGCTCCGCGAATAGCGGGCCATGATCTCGGCCATCATGTCGGGCGATCTGTCGACGCCGAAAATCGCCTTGGGAAAGTCGAGTTGCTCCTGGATCGACCAGATCTCGTCGTGGCGGTCCGGAGGGAGGATGGCGGCCGGATCCCCGATCGCCACCCAACCGATCGGGACAATCGCCCCGGTGGAAAGGACCGTCTTCAGATGCACGGTCCCGTTGATGCGCACCTCTGCCCGGCGGCCGATTTGTGCGCCGTTGAAAACAGTCGATCCGGTAGCAAGGAACGACTCGTCACCGACGGTGCATCCGCTGAGGTATGCATGCGGTCCAACGAGTATCCGGTCTCCGAGGCTCAGCGGATGTTTGGGAGTTCCGCGCAAAACGGCGTTCTCCATGATCACGCACCGGGAACCGACCCGGATGGGTCCTCCTTCGGCGGTGAGCACCGCGCCGTACAGGACCCGTGTCTCGGGACCGATTTCGACGTCACCAGACACGGTCGCGGTAGGAGCCACCCAGGCCGACTGATGAATGCGAGGGGACCTTCCGGCGTGCTCGATCAGCATCGCATCACCATACAGGGCAGATGTCACAGGGCCGATCGGTCCGAGGAGTGGGAGGGCGTTGGCGTCTATCCGGATCGAGGAGCCGGTCACCGCCGACGGAGCCGTCCTGGAGGGTCGCGGCGTGATTCCCGACCTCCCCGTCGCCGTCTAGCTGTCCTTCTTCTAGAGGTTGTTGACAAGCTGAGAGCCTCCCGGCTTCGGT
>CAYFYE010000008.1:0-40823 GCA_964347285.1 uncultured Acidimicrobiia bacterium | reverse complement strand
GCGGATTTGGAATCCGACGCCTGGGGCCCCGTAACGAGCGCCGAGGTGCCGAAATGGGCGGCTGTTCTGTGGTCGCCCAATCGGGCGCGCTCGATGGCCTACGTAGATGGCGAGGTTGTGAAAGCCCGATTGCTCCCATTGAAGATCACCGGGGCGGCGGTTGTGGCTTGTGGCCGAAGGACTCTGGCTGGCTGGGTCTCGGGGGGGGAAGATCGGGGTGAGTCTGGCGGTGATTCATGGGAGACGATCAGGTAACGATCGACCCGGAGTTCCGTCCGTCGCGACGCGGCTCTGAAGAGCAAGGTCGGAGATGGGGACCGATCGCGGTCGTCGCTGCCGTGGGGTTGTTCATCTTCGGATGGCTCCTTGGTTCTCCGACCGGGGGTGAACCGGATGCGACCCGCCGAGCAGGCGCGATCAGCACCACGACGAGCGAGGAGAGCACGTCGACCAGTGCCGCTCGGGCCGCTGAGTCCACCCTCACGACCGAGGCAGAGTCGCTGGATCGTTCGAGACCGCTGGCGACGTTGAACTTACCGCTCGCAGAGGCGGTCCCAGGGTTCACCGACACGATCACGATGATCGCGGAGTACCACGACCGCATCGACGTTGTGCGATGGCGAGCCTGGGAGTCGGCACCGGACACCCTGTTGTCATTCCCCCGCGACGAGTCAGCCTGGGGCATCCCGTTCGACGGGTGGCCGGTGGGGCTCGACGCCTCCGGCCGCTGGTATGCGCGCCTGGCCGACAATGGGACCCTCCTGATCGACTGGCTTGTCCCTTGGGCACACCAGATCGACTCGCTTGCTTTCGACCAGCGTGATCGGAACCCGCCAGCGGAAGCGATCGGGCTGCGAGCCAGTCTTGCGACGTGGCACGCCACCGAACCGGGTCGATTGGCGTGGCTGGAATCTGCTCGCGGGTTCGACCCGTTCCCAATCACGCTGTACACGCTCAACGTCTCCGACAACGACGCCCAACCGGCCGCGCTGCTCGAACTGACATTCGACGACAATGCGTCGGTTGGCATCAACGAGTGGCTCACTTCGGGAATCCAGTTAGAAATCTGGGATGAGACGACCGAGACCATGACGACCGTGCTCCTCGACGACGAAGGCACCGAGACTGCACGGGTCGAGAGTTACTGGTTGCTCGCGGAAGGGCCGGACGGAACGACGCTCTGGGTCCCCGAGCCGGATCTGGTCGGCGCAGAGTCTGGCCCGTTCCTGCTGTCTCCTGACGGGCGCCGCCGCGACGCCGTCCCCGGACTCGAAATGGGTGAGCCGCTCTGGGACGCGGCGTGGTCACCGGACGGGGATCACCTTGCCCTGCTCCCATCACCGGGTCCGGAGGGCGCACGGGTCCGCATTTTCGACCTCACGAATGACTGGACCGCGATCGACCTTGCTGTGCCTGTTTCCGGATTGGAGAACCTGGCATGGTCTCCCGATGGGACCCGCCTGGCGCTGAGCGCCGAATCAGAGGGAGCCAGATCGAACATTCACATCGTCGAACTGGGGAGTCGGGATGCCGTGACCGGTCATCATGTCACCGACTCCCTTGCAGGAGGGCAGCTTGGTGCGTTGGACTGGTCTCCCAACGGCCGTTTCCTCGTCACTCCGATCCAGGCCTCCGCATTCCAGGGCTCGGAGCTGTTGATCCACGACCTGATCAACGGGTCCACCACGCGGGTGCCAACCATGGGTGATGTGATGGAGATAACACTCAGCGAGTGAACGCTGGCAGTCGACCGGCACTCGTCCTTCGAGGACATCCCTCCCCACGACGACCATCCGGCGACGCGCAATCGTTGACGAGAGCACGACAGCTAGACGAGCGCAGAACCGGCAGGGTGATGATGTGGGGGCCTGGTCGGAGATCCACCGCTTGGCTCCCCGCTGTGCGAGCCTCGATCGGCGAACCGTGCCGTTTCCACGACCTTCGCCATTCTCACGCGGCCCTGCTCATCGCCAGAGGCGTGCACCCGTCTGTCATCAAGGAGCGGCTTGGGCATGCCTCTATCCGCACCACACTCGACGTCTACGGTCACTTGTTCGATGGCCTTGACGAAGCCGCCGCCGACGCGCTTGACACGGCCTGGCACGACTCTGCCGCGGGTTCCTCGCGGACTCCTGACGAAAGGCTGATCGTCGCGATCTCTCCCGAGACCATAGAAAACCCCGCTAGAGAGCAGGGGCTTCTATGCGTGGAGGTGACGGGATTTGAACCCGTGGCCTCTTCCGTGCGAGGGAAGCGCTCTGCCGGACTGAGCTACACCCCCAGGATGACGGGCCGAGTGTAGCGGCGGCCCCTCAGGTCCCCCCGGCCCTCCGCAGCTGCTCGCCCAGCCTCTCCTGCACCAGGGTGGTGGTGAGATCGGCCCGGCTCCGCTCGATCAGACTGCGGGCCACGTCGGTGGTGCGCCGCAATCCGCCGGTCATGGCATCGGGATAATCCATCGTCTCGAGGACCTCTTGGATGGCCTCCATGGACGCGAATGCCTCTTCGGCGGCCGCCGCCTCCCCCGATCGAAGCCGGTCGAGCAACCGCCGCCGCAGCTCACCCACCGCCTCGCCCAGACCGTTCAGATAGGGAGCGACGCCGACGCCGATTTCTTCGGGCAGGGGAAGTGCGGTGCCTGCAAAGAGCGCTGCGGTGAGTCGGGCCTCGGCGAATTCCTTGGCGGCGTCGGATACGAACCCGGCGTGGAGGATGTCGGTGTGGTCGGCCAGCGCAGACGTCGCCTCGGCCAACGACTCCTCGGCCTCGGCCAGCTTGGCCTCGGCCCGGTCGTACTCATTGCGATGGAGTGCTCGAATGGCGTTGGCGGAAGCCCGGATCACGCGGCGCGACGCAGCCAGGCCCACTTCACGAGCGGCGAACTTCGCTTCGAGGGCGCTGCGGGCCGCTTCTTCGAGACGACCGAGGTCGGGAGCCGGCACTAGCCGGCTACTACTCGGACTTCGGTGTCGCCGGCCGTCGTCTCCTCCTGCAGAGCCTCCAGCGTCGCCCTCCGGGCTTGCTCCTTGACCTGGAGGAGCAGCCCGATGTAGGCGGCCAGCGAAGCGTCGACAATGAGGTTGATGGTCAACACCGTCCAGCTTCCCGACCAGATGGCCGCCGCCAGTGTCGCCAACGCTGCCACCGCAAGCATGACCAGCACCCGGCGGCGACGGGCCCGCACCCGCTCACGGTTGGCCACCGTCTCGATCGAGGCGGCCCGAACCGCGGCCAGGCGAGCCGTGGAGCGGGCAAAGCTCTCCGTGGAACTGATCGGCGCTTCTCGCCGTGAGGAGATGAACGAGGGGATCAGAAGTGCCGCCCAAACACCTGCCAGCAAGATGAACAGGACGATCTCGATGTCGCTTCCTCCTGTTGGCGCGAGGTTAGGCATGGGGTCTGAGCCTTACAAGTATTCGGAAAAACGCGAAAACCCAGCCTAGCCCGGCCGAATCGGTCGCTCCCGGCCGGCGAGGAGCCGGCGGATGTTTTGGTGGTGTCGAGTCACCACCAAGACGGCCATCGCCGCCGCCCAGCCGAGCGACCACCCTCGATGGCCGAAAAACGCTAGGGCAGGGACGAGGACCAGCGCCACCAGCAGCGAGGCCACCGAGGCGATTCGTCCCACCGCGACCACTGCTGCCCAACCAACTATGAGGACCAGCCCGAGCAACGGCTCGAGCCAGAGCACCGCCCCAACAGCCGTGGCCACCCCCTTTCCCCCTTTGAACCCGTGCCACAGCGGCCAGCAGTGCCCGGCTACGGCCGCAAACCCGGCCGCGAAGCCGGCCGCCTCCCCCACCCAGAGTTCGCCGATCATCGCCGCCGCCACACCCTTGGCCACGTCACCGGCGAGCGTGGCTGCCGCAGCGCCCTTGCCCACCGTGCGCAACACATTGGAGGCTCCGGGGTTTCCGCTCCCCACCGAGTAGATGTCGATCCCGGCCAGCCGGGTCACGATCACGCCGAAGTCGAGGCTGCCGATGAGGTAACCGACGATGAACGCAGCGATAGCCGGCGGTTCCACGCCGGGCCGAGTCTAGGGGCTACCATCCGGCCGCTCCGGGTCGAGACGGGAGTCTTAGCGTGATCGGCATCTTCGGCGGTACCGGCTTCTACGATTTCGTGGAGGCTGGGTCGGAGCGCGCCGTTGCCACACCGTACGGCCAACCCTCGGCCCCTCCCGTCGTAGGACGGGTGGGCGACATCGAGGTCGCCTTCATTCCACGGCACGGCCGCTCCCACGAGTTCCCACCGCACTCGCTGCCCTTCCGGGCCAACCTGTGGTCAATGCAGGAGTTGGGCGTCGAGCGCATCATCGGCCCGTCGGCAATGGGCAGCCTCGACATGGAGTTCGCGCCCGGAGACTTCGTCGTGTGCGACCAACTCGTCGACTTCACCTACCGGCGCATCAACAGCTTTGTCGAAGGGTCACCGGTGGGCCACCTGTCGTTTGCCGACCCCTACTGCCCGGAGTTGCGGGAGCTGGCCATCGACGCGTGCCGGCAGAGCGGGATCCCTGTGCACCCGACCGGAACGGTGGTGGTCGTGGAGGGCCCACGCTTCTCCACCCGTGCCGAAAGCGCGTTCTTCGCCGGGCAAGGGTGGCACGTGATCAACATGACCCAGTCCACCGAGGCTTCCCTGGCCCGAGAGTTGGAGATGTGCTACGTCACCATCGGCGTGGTCACCGATTACGACGTGGGCGTGCAGGGAGAGATCGCTCCGGTCACCCATGCCGAAGTGCTCGAGCGCTTCTCGGAGAGAATCGCAACGCTGCACGACGTGCTCCGCACCCTGATCCCGGAGGCGGTGCGCACCCCGAGGAAATGCCCCTGTGCGACGGCCCGAGCCGACTGGGAAGGGTGAGGTCGTCGGGCCGCCGGTGAGCGAAACCTTCGAGATCACCGGACGAACCCGGGTTCGTCGTCACGACGACCGGGCGAGCTACGACCGGGCCACCGCCTACTCCATCATCGACGAGGCGCTCTACTGCCACGTGGGGTTCCTGCGTGAAGGCGGACCTACGGTGATTCCCACCATCCACGCCCGGGATGGAGATCGGCTCTTCCTCCACGGCTCGCCGGCCAGCACCATGTTGCGCACCCTGTCGGCTGGAGTTGACGTGTGCATCGCTATCACGCTGTTGGACGGCCTGGTCCTGGCCCGCTCGGTCTTCAACCACTCGATGAACTACCGCTCGGTGATCATCTACGGCCGGGCCGCTCCCCTCACCGATCCCGACGAGAAGCTCCGCTCGATGGAGATACTCACCGAACGGGTCCTGCCCGGGCGCTGGGCCGACGCCCGCCATCCCAGCGACTCGGAGTTCCGCACCACGCTCATGCTGGCGGTCCCGCTCGAGGAAGCCTCGATCAAGTCCCGCTCCGGTCCTCCCGAGGACGAAGCCGGCGATTACAACCTCGACGTGTGGGCCGGGGTCATTCCGCTCCGGCTGTGCTCCGGGGAACCCATCCCCGATCCCCGCCTGGCCCCAGGGATCGAAACACCGGACTACGTGATCGGCTACCGACGGAGCACCACGCAGCCTTGACCCCCGAGGAGGGAACCCTTCCCTCGTGCCGCCGTCCCCCATACCGTGGCCCCCATGCACTGGTTTCGCCGTCCTCCCTACCTGCGATGGGCTGCGGCGGCCTCGGTGCTGCTTTTGGCCCTGGCGATCGAACTCCGACCGGACCGGACCGAGCTCCACCCCTTCCTGCGGACGGACGTGGCCGCCGGGGATGCCCTCGCGGACGACATGGTGGACTGGCGAAAGGTGCCGGCCGGCTTGCTGCCCCACACCGAAATCGACGGGGGCACGGTGGCGGTGGCCTCGCAGGCCGGCGAACCGCTCCTCCCCTCCACCGTGACGTCCGGCCCGACCTTCCCGGCCGGCTGGTGGTCGGTCCCGGTGCGCCTCCCCGGAGAGGTGCCCATCGGCACGCCGGTGCGGCTGGTCGAGACCGATTCCGGCACCGTGGTCGAGGGAATCGTCGCCGCCAACGCCCCCCGGGATCCGTTGGCCGTCGATGCCTCGGGATTGGTGGCGGTGCCCGGCGACCTGGCCGCCCGCGTGGCCACCGCCTCGGCCCGGGACGGAGTGATCGTCCTGCTCGGTGCCGGCCCACCCGGCAGTTAGGCTGCCGCCACCGTGTGGACCGCAGCACTATGGGGCCTCGTCCAGGGCCTCACCGAATTCCTTCCTATTTCCTCCAGCGGCCACCTGGTGCTGGTGCCGGCCCTGCTGTCGCTCGATCCTCCCGATCTGGCCACATCGGCCGTGCTCCATCTCGGCACACTGGCTGCGGTGGTTGTCTACTTCCGAACCGATTTGGCGCGCCTGACCCGGTTTCGCACCGACCCGGCGGCCCGCCGGCTCGGATTGCTCCTGATCCTGGCGACGATCCCCGCCGCCGTGGCCGGGCTCTTCCTGGAGGAGACCCTCGACCGGCTGTCCGATGAACCGCCGCGAGTCGGCTATGCCCTCCTGGTGACCGGTGTGGTGCTGTTGCTCTCCGAACTCATCCGGCGCCGGCAGCGAACGGTCGCCGACGCCAATCCCACCGATGCCACCGTCGTCGGTGTCGCCCAGGCCACCGCCCTGGTCCCGGGGATCTCACGCTCGGGAGTCACGATTGTGGCCGGACTGGGGAGGGGTCTGGCCAGGCCGGAAGCGGCTCGGCTGTCCTTCCTCATGGCGGTCCCGGTGATCTTCGGCACCGGTCTCAGCCAGGGGATCGAGCTGGCCGGCCAGGGCGGTCTCACCGCCTCGCTGTGGTTGGGAGTGGCGGTGGCCGCAGCTTCTGGCTACGCCGCCATCGCGGTGCTGCTGCGCCTGTTACAGCGCACTGGCCTGACCGCCTTCGGCGTGTATTGCCTGGCGTTCGGGCTGCTGTCGATCGTCGTACTGTGACCGATCGGCCGCCGGGTACGGCCCCGGACTCCCGGCTGTGCACAGAACGCGATTGCGGTCACCCCGCCAGGCCGGCGGCAATCTGGTCGACGAGCTCGAGCGGCTCGACGTACATGGATTCCTCGACGACTCCGTAGTCGCGGATCCACGCCACCTTTCCGTCCTCGTCGACGAGCACGAACGTGTGCCCGGGCTCGCCGCTGGCTACCGCCCACTGCAGGACGTCGTAAGCCTCCGAGACCGATTCATCCGTATCGGTCAGCAGCGGCGTCGGCCCGACGCCGAACTCGGCGCCCGACCCGGCCAGCACCCCGGGCGGGTCGAAGGCGATGCTGACGAACTCGACCCCGAGGGCTTGGAATTCAGGATTGTTTTCCAGATCCACGATCTGTTGCATGCACGGTGGTCACCCATCCGCCATGTGGAAATACAGAAGAACGGGCCGGGCGGCATAACCGTCCAGCCCGACGGTGCCTCCCGACGCCTCGGGCAATTCGAACGAAGGTGCCGGGTCACCGACCGCCAAACCGTCGTCTCCTCCCCCGCACGCCGTCGGGAGAAGGAGGGCTAGGGCCAGCAGGGCTCTGCCTCCAGGGGATCCACGAGCACGGTTGCGGCGCATCAGGTGGCCTCCTTGAATCTGTGACGGTCTCGGACGTCAGGCTAAGCGCTGCTCCGCACTGGACCAGGGCCGATCGTCCCGGCCCCACCGCCGACAGACCCGCCCGATCGGGCGCCTCAGAAGACATCGGGACACCACGGCGGTTCGTCCCAACCGAACAGGGCATCGCCGCGGCGCACCGCCTGCTCGTCTCCGCGAATCCGGCCGGCCCGGGCCAGCTCCGCCACCGAGGCCCCTCCCAGGTAGACGGCCCCGAGTTCGCCGGTTCCCAGGCGGAGGTCGGCCGCTCGATCGGTGGCCGTGCACACCGCGCCCTCGGGACTCCCCTCCAGCAGATAGCGCCCCGACAGTTCCGGCAGGAAATCGTCGCGTACCTCGAGCACCACTCGGCCTTCGGTGCGGTAGCGGCGAGCCGACAATGCCCGGCTGATGTCGACCGGTCGGAGCCACAGGCCGTCGTGAAGTTCGCGCCGCAACCGGCGGGGATCCTCGAGCATCCACACCAGCGGCTCGTCGATCGGGCGCACGCTGGCTCGGACCGACGTGGTGAGATCGATCCCGAACACGAACGACCAGAGGGCCTGGTATGCCTCGGGACTTTGGGCGACCAGCTCGTCGACCCGGGTGGTGCCGGCCGGATTGCGCCCGTCCCAATCCTCCTTGGTGCGATAGCCGACGTAGCCCAGGGCATTGCCCTCCTCCTCGTACACCGCAAAGCGGGCGCTGGTGAACCCATGCCGGGAGTGTTCCGGGTCCCAGAAGTGCTCGGCCTCCCACGTCTCGGTCGTGCGTTCCACCATGCCCGGCCTACCGAAGGCTTTGGCGAAGATTGCCGGGAGAGACTTCCGAGCCTCCTCGAGATCGATGATGCGCACCCGCCCCGCCGCCGCGAGCGGTTCGGCGAAGCGCCCGTGCCGGATCTCGATCGTGAAGTCGGCCGAGACCGTAGCCCGGCCGTAGCCGAACCGGCCGTAGATCGGCCATTCGGCGGCCCACAGGTTCGACACCACCTCGCTGCGCTCTTTCACCTGCGCCAGGTGACGGCGCATCATTTCGGTCAAGACGCCCCGGCGACGGTGGCTGGGGAGTACCCCCACGGCGGTAAGGCCTCCGGCCGCCACGATTGCACCGGGGACGGCCAATCGCTGGGAGATCGTCGCCGACGCCCCGACCAATTCGCCGCCCTCGAACGCGCATACGGTTCGGTCGTACTCCATGTGGGACGCCCAGTGCTCGATGTCCTCGCGGCGGACCTCGAAGCCAAACGCCATGGCCAGGGCATGGTGAAACGCCTCGTACTCCTCCGGCGCGATCGATCGAAGCTCGAGGTCCATGGCTCCTCTCTCCGGCGCGAGAGCTTACCGGGACCTAGCCTGTGCCCATGTTCTCCGAGGCTGTTTCCGAGCGCCTGGAAGAAACGATCGTGCTGTGGCTCACCACCGTGTCGGCGACCGGCCAGCCACAGACGTCGCCGGTGTGGTTCTGGTGGGATGGCGAGGAGTTCCTCATTTACAGCCTCGACCCCACCCCGCGACTCGTCAACATCGACGCCAACCCTCTCGTTTCCATCAACTTGGACGGCAACGGCACCGGCGGCGACATCGTCACCATCGAGGGCCGGGCTCGACGGGTCCCCCCCGCCCCCTCGGCCGCCGAGGTACCCGAGTACGTGGCCAAGTACCGCACCCGCATGGAGCGAGGCTGGGGCGGGCCCGAAGGGTTCTCGCAGGCCTACCCGGCCGCCCTGCGGGTGCGGCCGACCCGGGTCAGGGCATGGTGACCGGGCCGGGAACATCCGGCCGGCGCTCTGCGTTGTTGAATCGCCACGCGAGGAAGCAATGTTCGGACGACGCAAGCGGACCAAGCCGACCAGCCTGCGCAGTCTCGACGAGCTGACCCCCATGCTCGAGTCGGGCCGGCCGGTCCTGATCGACTTCTACCGGTTCGGCTGCGCGTCTTGCAAGGTGATGGATGGGATCGTCAACGAACTCGCCGACGAGTACCGCGACTCCGCCCACGTCGTCAAGGTCAACGTCGCTCACGTGCCCGGAGCGGTGCAGTCTTTCGGGATCAGGGCCACCCCCACCTTCGTGGTGCTCGGAGGCGCCCCCACCAAGAAGGCCTCGAGGAAACGCCGGCGCCCGGAGTCTCCCCGGGGCCGGAGCGCCGTCACTCCGCGCTGGAGAGCGTCCGGATTGGTGAAGAAGGACGCCCTGGCCAGGGTCCTCGAGAGCAACGGTGCCCGACCCGCCGACTGATCGGGCTCAGTCGTAGTTGTAGAAGCCCCGGCCGGCCTTGCGCCCCAGACGTCCCGCCTCAACCATGCGCCGTAGCAACGGGGGCACGGCGAAGCGGTGCTCCTTGAACTCCTGATAGAGAACGTCGCACACCGCCACGACCGTGTCGATACCCACCAGATCGGCCAGAGCCAGTGGGCCCATGGGCCACCCGGCCCCCAGGGTGAGCGCCTTGTCGACATCCTCGGCACGGGCGCCACCCTCGTCCACCATCCTGGCCGCGTCCACCAGCATCGGAAGCAGGATGGCGTTGACGATGAAGCCGGCCCGATCCGGGGCCCGCACCCCTTCTTTGCCGATGGCACTCACGAAGCGAGCGGCGGCTTCGACGGTGGCCTCGTCGGTGAGCAGAGATGGAATGATCTCGACCAGCAGCATGATCGGGGCCGGGTTGAAGAAGTGGAGACCGATGACCCGTCCCGGCCCCACGGCCGCCCCCGCCAACCTCACGATCGGAATAGAGGAAGTGTTCGAGGCGAGGATGGCCTCTTCCCCGACCAGCCGGCTCAAGTCCGCAAACAACTGCAGCTTGAGCGCTTCATCCTCGGTGACCGCCTCGATCACCAACCGGCTTGGGGCCAGCGCCTCGAGGTCGGTGGTGCCGACGATGCGAGCCAACGCCTCCTCACCCGCCTCGGCTTCGATCTTGCCGCGCTCTACCGCCTTGGCCAGCGAGCGTTCGACGGCGCCCCGGCCCCGGGCCAGCGCCGCCTCATCGACATCGCAGACGGTCACGTCGTAGCCGGCCCGGGCGCATACCTCGGCGATCCCGGCGCCCATCTGTCCGGCTCCGACGATCCCCAGCGGGCTGAACTCCATGCCGGCCAGCCTATCGACCGCTCGATGCGCCGCGGGTGTCGGCCGGTAGCCTGGCGCCATGACCGGCGAGACGGTCTTGGCGCAGGAGGGAATCGGCGGGCTCACCGCCGAAGAGGTCGCGCAACGCATCGAGCGCGGCCAAGTCAACGCCATCCCCAGCGGGCCCAGCCGCACCGTCGGCGACATCCTGCGGGCCAACATCATCACCCGCTTCAACCTCTTGCTGTCGATCCTGTTGATCGTGGTGGTGTTGGTGGCCCCCATCCAGGACGCCTTGTTCGCAGTCGTACTCGTCGTCAACACCGCGATCGGAATCGTCCAGGAGCTGAGGGCCAAGCGGACCCTCGACCGCCTGGCTTTGCTGAGCGCCCCCAGGGCCAGAGTGCTGCGGCAGGGCCGGGTGATGGATTTGGCAGTAGGCGAGGTGGTGCTCGACGACGTTCTCCGCCTCGAGCCCGGAGACCAGGTGGTCGTGGACGGCGAGGTGCTCACCGCACAGGGGCTCGAGATAAACGAGTCGTTGCTCACCGGTGAATCCGATCCGGTACTCAAGCAACCCGGCGACAACTGCCTGTCGGGAAGCTTCGTCGTGGCCGGATCGGGGTTGTTTCGGGCCACCAAGGTCGGCCGTGATGCCTACGCCGTGTCCCTCGCCGAAGAGGCCCGCAAGTTCACCCTCGTCAAATCAGAACTCCGGCGCGGCATCGATGTCATCCTCGCCATCGTCGGCTGGCTGATCCCCCCCACCGTCGCCTTGTTGGTATGGAGCCAGCTGGAGGCCACCGACAGCGTCAAGGAGGGGCTGCGGGGCGCAGTGGCCGGTGCGGTGGGCATGGTGCCCCAGGGATTGGTCTTGCTCACGTCGATCGCCTTCGCCGTCGGTGTGGTCCGACTCGGTCGCCGCAAGACACTGGTCCAGGAGCTTCCGGCGATCGAGGTGCTAGCCCGGGTGGACGTGGTCTGCTTCGACAAGACCGGCACCCTCACCGAAGGCCGGCTGGTGGTGGAAGACCTCATCACGACGGAGTCCGGAGCGGATCCGGTCGAGCCTCTGGGAGCACTGGCGGCGGCCGATCCCACCCCCAATGCCACCCTGCGCGCCCTCGCCGAGGCCTATCCGGCACCGCCCGGGTGGGAGCCACGAGAACTCGTGCCGTTCTCTTCCGTCCGCCGTTGGAGTGGCGCGTCCTTTCCCGGCAGGGGCACCTGGGTGCTCGGCGCCCCCGATGCCATCGGCGTGCCACCGCACATGGTCGCCCGGGCCGAAAAGGAAGCGGCCGACGGTCGTCGGGTGCTGGCGGTGGGCTGGACGAACCGAGCCCTCGACGGGGGCCGGCTCCCCACACCACTGCAAACGGCGGGGTTGGTGATCCTCGGAGACCGCATTCGCGCCGATGTGGCGGACACGCTCCGCTACTTCGCCGATCAGGGAGTGCACGCCAAAGTCATCTCCGGCGACCATCCGGCCACCGTGTCGGCGATCGCCCGACGGGCCGGCATGTCGGGGGCCGAGCGGGCGATCGACGGTGGCAGCCTCCCTGAAGACCCGCAGGAGTTGGCGGAGGCCCTGGAATCGCACACCGTGTTCGGTCGAATCAGCCCACACCAAAAGCGGAAGATGGTGGCCGCCCTACAGAATCGGGGACACGTCGTCGCCATGACCGGTGATGGGGTCAACGATGTGCTGGCCCTGAAGGACTCCGACATCGGCATCGCCATGGGCTCGGGAAGTTCGGCGTCGCGAGCAGTGGCCCAGCTCGTCCTGCTCGACGGGGCATTCGATTCCCTGCCGGCGGTGGTGGGGGAAGGCCGCAGAGTCATTGCCAACATCGAGCGAGTGGCCAACCTCTTCGTCACCAAGACGGTCTACGCCTTCCTCCTGGCCGTCGCCGTGGGCATCATCGGCCGCCCATTTCCGTTCGTGCCCCGTCACCTCACCCTGGTCGGCAGCGTGACGATCGGCATCCCCGCTTTCGTGCTGGCCCTGGAGCCGTCGGTACGGCGGGCGGTGACGGGATTCGTGGGACGTGTGCTTCGCTTCGCTCTCCCCACCGGTGCGGTAGCGGCCGCGGCAACCTTCGCAGCCTACGAGTTGGCCCGCTCTGAAGGTGCCTCGCTAGTAGAGGCCCGGACCACGGCGACGATGGTCCTCGCCGCCGTGGGCCTGTTTGCCTTGGTGACCGTGAGTCGGCCACTGACGACGGCCCGCAAATGGCTCGTCTCCGGAATGACCGGCCTGTTCCTGTTGGTGCTGGCGACGCCGGGAGGCAGAGAGTTCTTCGAGCTCGACCTGCCCCGCCCGGCAATCGTCCTCAGCGCCATCGGCATCGTGGCCATCACCGGAACGGTGATGTATGCCGCCCTCCGTGCCGTCGGTTGGGCCCAGCACGTCCCCGAATTGCTGGCCGAGCCGGGTCGCTGGGACTGGTTGCGAAAAAGTGTCGATATCCGGCGATGGTCGAAACCCCCCGACGACCGATGAGGCGAATCAGTTCGAGGGCAGCGCCAGCTCGAAGATGCTCCAGCCTTCCTCGTAGCGATAACTCAGCTCGCCGTCCATCAAACGGGCCAGCTGGCGGGAAACGGTGAGCCCCAAGCCCACCGAGGAAGCCTTGCCGCCGGTTTCGTGGGCCCGGAAGTAGGGTTCGAAGACCTTGTCTCGATCGCGCCGGGGGATACCTTCGCCGTCGTCGCGCACCTGAATCCGCACCTCGTCGCCCTCGTCGATGACCCTGACCTCGATCCGATCGCCTCCATAGCGCTGGGCATTTGACAGCAGGTTGCGGAGGATCTGACGGAGACGGATGGGGTCGGCGTACACCTTGGTCGGCTCGCCGACGAGATCCACTCGATCGGCATGTTCGGTCGGCCAGGCGAGCAACACCAGCTCCAGTTGCTCCCAGAACTCCACCGACTCGGCCGCTACGGCCACCGAATCAACGTCGGCCCGGGCCGCCACCAGCAGATCCTCGACGAGGTCGGCCACCTCGATCGACTGCTCGGCGATGAGGCGGACCAGCACATCCAGCTCTTCACGGGAGAACTCTTGGAGGCCGTCGCGCAGTTCCTGGGCGAAACCGACGACTGCGGTGAGGGGAGTGCGTAGTTCGTGGCTCACGCTGGCGACGAACTGGTCCTTCGACCGAACCAGTTGCTCGAGCCGCTCGCTGGCCCTGGTGCGCTCGGTGACGTCGTTGGCAACGCCGATCACGCCCGATACCTGTCCCCGATCCCAGATCGGGGCAAACCGAGCGTCGAAGACGGCCCCGCGGACCTCTATGGCGGTCGTGAAGGATTCACCGTTGAGAGCGCGACGTACCGAGGTGATCATGTCCGCCGAATCTCGGAACAGCTCGAAAGAGGAGCGGCCCACCGCCTCACCGGAGGCCAGACCGAGGGAGCGTAGCGCCTGGCCCTCACTGAGCGTGATCGTGCCGTGCCGGTCGAGGGCAAACAGGAAGATCGGGGCCGCCGAGACCACGGCCCGGAGTCTCTCCTCGATGCGATGCAGGGCCTCTTCGGCCCGACGGCTCTCGGTGAAGTCGGCGAAGGCCAGCACGACCTTGGCCAGGCCCCTCTCACCGTCCAGCACGGGTGCCACCCAATGGAGGATCCCCTCGATGGATTTCCCGCGCAAAGAACGGGATGTGACGCTGCCCTGCACCCGATCCCGACCCCTCCAGATCGCCACGAATTGGTCGATGAAGGCATCGACGGTGCCCTCGGTGACAACATTGAGTGGTGAAGCCCGGCGGAACTCCTCGCCGGTCTTCGCCTCGACCAGGGCAAGCGCAGCTTCGTTCACATCGCGCAACCGGATCAGTTGGAGACCGTAGCGGACCAAGTCGTGACGCATGTTGAGGTGAGCCCGCAGATCCTGGATACCCGAGCTGCGCAGCCCCTCGAGCCACTCACCCACTTCCGTGTAGTCGGCCTCCCAGATTGGGATCGGCGAGCGGCCGAAGAGGTTGCGGTAGTGCTCTTCGTTGGTGCGCAGGCTGACCTCGGTGGCCACCCGGCTGGTGATGTCCTGGAAGTGGGCGAAGAGGTAGAGCGGATCCCCCTCCTCATCGGTGACGAGTGCCGCTCCGATCAGTCCCCACACCAACCTGCCGCCGGGATGCAGGCATCGGATTTCCTCCTGGAAGCTCCATATGTCGGCGTTCTTCAACTTCTCCGTCAGGATTTCGACGCGGCCTTGATCGTCGGGGTGGATGTACTGCATCCAATCGGCCCCCTCCAGATCGTCCATGGAAGTGCCCAAGAAGTCTGAAAGCGCCTGGTTGGCCTGGTTGATCCTGCCTCCCAACTCGATCATCGCCATACCGCTCGAGGAGTTGGCGAAGGCAACCTGGAAACGCCCCTGAGCGGCCCGCAGCTCCGATTCGGCACGAGCCCGTTCGCCGGCTAGAAGCGTCGTCGACGAACCAAGGCCCCACGTCAGATAGCCGCCGATGGCGAGGATGGCCACACGCGCCATGGCTTCGGCGAAGGACACCGGGCTGGGCACGATTGCCAGGGACAGGTAGACGAGGGACGCCCACACCGGATAGAGCCAGGCCCACCTGTGGGCCAGCACCGCCGGATACAGGAGGCCGGTCACCACCAGCCACAAGGTCATCGAACTCGGAAACCCTCCCGATGAAGCTGCCGCGGCCGCCACTGCCAGCGGCACGAGCACCGACCGTACGATCGCCATCCGGGTGTTTCCGGGAGTGGCCAACCCCAGGGCGCCCAGTCCTCCTAGGAGGGCCATGGCCGCCCAGAGGAGGACACCGCCGTCCGCAATGGCCATCACTACCAGGCCCTGGAGAGCGGCTATCAGGGCCAGGAGCGGTTCGAAGCGCATCAAGCGCTCCTTGTGCAGCGCAGGCGGTGCCGGCAGCTTGATAGGCGGGCCTCCTGGACGCAAAAAGGGTCTCTTGAGGTGCTCATCGGCCCGAAAACCGGCTTCCTGAAGGACGTCGCTACCCGGCGCGCGAGCGGCCGGCGTTCCCGTTCCTCACCCGGGCGACGGGATCGGATCAGCCGCCGAGTCCTGGTACCTCAGAGCGCGAAAAAACGTCGGCGGAGGACCGGGCGGGACCGTGCGTAGAAATGGGGAGCCGGCGGGCGGCGAGCAGCCGAAAACCGAACTTATGGCGCTCCTAACGATTGCTTAGGTCGAAGCTCCATAGCTTTCGGGCGTGACGAAGCGAATGGACCGGTCAAGACCGACGAGCACCGGTCCGATGTACGAAATGCGGAAATCCCCGGCTCTGGAAGCAGAATTGCCAGGCTGGGTGTGGTGACCCCATCGAAGAGGTCGGTATGTGGCTCTTAGACACTGCGCAGCTTTTTGTGATTGTCACGATCCTGGCGCTGGTGGTGCTGGCGGTACTGGATCCGGATCGTCCCGAGGATGTCCTCGACGATCAATCCGCCGAGTCAGAGCCCGAGCCGCTCGACCGAGCGGCTTGATCAGCTCAGCAATCAGGTCAGGGAGCCGGCGCCGCAGGCGCGCCGGCTCCGAAACGAGGACGCTCTGATCGGCTCATAGCCGGTCGAAGCCGGCCACCGCGAAACAGAATCGGCATCGCCGGGTCGGCTCCATAGAATCGGTGGTCGCGCCCTCGTAGCTCAGGGGATAGAGCACCGGTTTCCTAAACCGGGTGTCGCAGGTTCGAATCCTGCCGGGGGCACCCGGGCGACCCGGAGCCCCGGAAGGCCTACCATCGAGCGGCGCTCAGGACGGCGAACGCGGCAGCAAAGCGACGCGACACGATCGTCCGGCGGTCGCCGCCCCGGTCCCTAAGCTCCCGTCGTGCTTGCTCAGATCCGCCAATGACTCGCCTGACCGCCCTGGCCGGAGTCCTGTGCATCTCGTTCTCCGCCATCTTCGTACGGTTGGCCGACGTCAGTCCCGACACGGCCACGCTGTTCCGGGTGCTCTACGCCCTCCCCTTCCTCGGCCTGGCGTGGCTGGCCGTGCGCAGCCGGGATAGACGCAGCGGTCCGGCTCGTCTTCTCGCCTTCGCCTCCGGAGTCCTGCTCGCCTTCGACCTGACCGTGTTTCACCATTCGATTGCCCTGATCGGGGCCGGATTGGCCACAGTCCTTGCCAGCACCCAGGTGGTGTTCGTCGGCATCGCCGCCTGGATACTGCACCGGGAGCGCCCTTCCCGGGCCGCGTTCGTCGTGGTCCCCCTGGTGTTCGCCGGCGTGGCCCTGATCTCCGGCCTCGGCAGGAGCGACAGCTACGGATCGGACCCGGTGCGGGGGGCCTTGCTCGGTTTGCTGGCCGGGATCGCCTACGGAACCTTCCTGCTCGTCTTTCGGGCCTCCAACCGTCGCCACCTCGCTCCCACGTCCGGACCGCTGCTCGATGCCACCGCCGGCGCCGTCCTCGGCAGCCTGGTGTTGGGCGCCCTGTTCGGAGAGTTGGCCCTCTCCCCCGCCTGGCCGGCCCATGGATGGCTGGTGGCCCTGGCCGTCGTCGCCCAGACCGCAGGTTGGCTGCTCATCGCAGTAGCCCTGCCCAGGCTTCCCGCCCTCGACACATCGGTCCTCCTCCTGATACAGCCGGCGGCGGCAATCATCTGGGCCTACCTCATCTTCACCGAGCAGCTTTCGTTGATCCAGTGGCTTGGGGTTCTGGTGGTGCTCGTCGGAATCCTCATCTTGAGCCTGCGAGGAATCGTCGAGCGCGAACCCCTCGCCGAAGCGGTGGCGGTCGACATGGCGGGCGGTTGATACCGCGTTCTGGGTCTCGGCCCGGCTAAAAAAGCGCCGTGACACCCTGGTACAGGACTGCGGTCTTCTATGAAGTCCCGGTCCGCTCCTTCTCGGACGGCAATGGCGACGGGCGGGGTGACTTCATCGGGCTCATCTCGAAGCTCGACTACCTCCAGTGGCTGGGAGTCGATTG
This sequence comes from uncultured Acidimicrobiia bacterium, assembly GCA_964347285.1. Lineage (GTDB taxonomy): Bacteria > Actinomycetota > Acidimicrobiia > Spongiisociales > JAOTWH01 > CAYFYE01. The sequence continues at coordinate 23,262 of CAYFYE010000008.1, read as the reverse complement.
CCTGTGGCTCCTCCCCTTCTTCCCGTCGCCGCTGCGCGACGGCGGGTACGACATCTCCGACTACCGAGGAGTGCTTCCCGAATTCGGCACCCTCGAGGATGTGCGCCGCTTGGTCGAAGAGGTGCACCGCCGAGGCATGCGGGTGATCGGCGACCTGGTGGTCAACCACACCTCCAGCGACCACCCCTGGTTCCAGGAGGCTCGTCACCCCGGTTCCCCCAAGCGGGACTGGTACGTGTGGAGCGAGACCGACCAGCGATTTGCCGACGCCCGCATCATCTTCATCGACACCGAGTCCTCCAATTGGAGCTGGGATGAAGAGGCGGGGGCCTACTACTGGCACCGCTTCTACGGCCACCAGCCCGACCTCAACTTCGACAACCCTGAGGTACGGGCCGAGGTGCTCGACATCGTCCGGTTCTGGCTTGGCCTGGGCTTCGACGGCCTGCGCCTAGACGCCATTCCCTACCTCATCGAGAGGGAGGGAACGAATTGCGAGAACCTGCCGGAGACGCACGACATGATCAAAGAGATCCGGGCAGTCGTCGACGCCGAGTTCCCCGATGCCGTGCTGCTGGCCGAGGCCAACCAGCCTCCCAAGGACGTGGTCGCCTACTTCGGCGAGGGGGACGAATGTCACATGTGCTACCACTTCCCGGTCATGCCCCGTCTGTTCATGTCACTGCGGCGGCAAGACGTCGACAAGCTCACCGCGATTCTGGCCAGCACCCCGCCGATCCCCGATGGTGGCCAGTGGGCCATCTTCCTGCGCAATCACGACGAGTTGACCCTGGAGATGGTGACCGAGGAAGAGCGCCAGTACATGTGGGACGAGTACGCCCCCGACCGCCGGATGCGGCTCAACTTCGGCATCCGGCGCCGGCTCGCTCCCCTGTTGGGCGGGCATCGGCCGGCCATCGAGCTCCTTCACGGCTTGCTGTTGTCCCTTCCCGGAAGCCCGATCCTGTACTACGGGGACGAGATCGGCATGGGAGACAACTACCTCCTCCCCGACCGCGACGGGGTTCGCACCCCCATGCAGTGGGATGACTCTCCCACCGCCGGCTTCTCTGCCGCAGATCCCGCCGACCTCTTCTTGCCGTTGGTGTCGACGGACGGCTACCGGCCGGCAGAGGTGAACGTGGCCACTCAGCAAGGCGATGAGGGATCACTGCTGAACTGGATCCGCGACCTGCTCGCAGTGCGAAGCCACCATCCCGTGTTCGGCATCGGGGACTTCGAGGTCGTCCCCGTCGACGACCCGGCGATATTCGCCTTTCTACGCGCCGACTCCAATGAGAAGGTGCTGGTCCTGGCCAACGTCTCCAAAGATGGCCGGGCGTGCCCTCTCGACATGGAGGCGGCCCAGGCACTCGACGTCCGCTCCGGGGAGCGGGTAGACCTGTCCGGCCTCTTCCTGGACGGTCACGAGTTTCGCTGGCTATCGATCGATTAAGGCCGTACCGCATCCTCCAGGCGCCCGAAGAAAGCAGACCGGGCCATGGCGACTGCACCCAGCTCCTGGGCCGAAGCGAGCCGCTCGACCTCTACATGGGGCCCGTATGCCACCGGGTGCAGTCCGGCCTCGGCAGCTGCCTCCAGCGCCGTACCGGCTTCAGGGTGGGTCAAGTCGACCAGTAGCAGCCCTGCCCCTTCGATGGCGCTCGAAAGGGCGTCGGCATCGGCGACGGCCACCAGCTGCCGACCGGTCCGGGCGACCGCCGCCGCCACTCGCGCACGATCCATCAGATCCGATCCCAGCCACACGACCGCCCCGGCCCGAAGAGCCCGGGCCTTGGCGGCACCCCAGGCCAGATGGGCTCGCCAGGCGCGGTCGCCTAGTACCTGGGACGAGGCCGGGGCCAGTCGATAGCGATCGCCCGGGAGGGCGGCTTCTTCCACCGGGTCACGCTCGATGGCGGGAACAACCGCCCCCGCCAGCACCTCAGTCGGAAACCGCATCGCTTCCTGGAAAACTTCGAGCGGAGATCGAACCTGTCCGACGAAGGGCGTCTCGAAGAGCTCTCCGAGGGCCTCGTCGAGCCAGCGACGACCTTCCCCCAAACTCTCTGCCAGACCGGGCGGTGGTCGTAGCCCGAGTTCAACCAGACGGCCCTCCACATACGGGACGTAGGCCCGCACGAGTTCGCGCCGCAGGGCGGCTCCTTCATCGGTCATCCCGCCAGCCTATGGCGGACCGGCGTTCCCGGCGATGGCGTAAAGTGCGAGCCGACGGACCGAGGATTCGGGATGCGGCCCAGGCTCGTGATCACGCTGGCTGTGTTCATGGCCGTGATGGGTGCCGGCTGTGAGCTGCAGGCCAACCTCAAGCTCGAACTCCGGGCAGATGGCTCGGGCAACGTCGTGGCCCAGATCGCCCTGGACGACGAGTTCCTCGAGCTGATTCGGTCTTCCGGCCAGGACCCGGAGGAGGCTTTCTTCGGAGCGGGCAGCAGCTTCTTCGGCGATATCCCCGAGGCACAGCAGCGGGTATACACCGAAGGCGACTTCACCTACTTCGAGGCCGGCGCTCCATTCGACGACATCGCGGCCGCCCAAGATGCGTTTGCAGATCAGACCGACAATCTGCTGGAGGACGTGGAGATCAGAGTCGACGAAAACGACGCCGTCGTGCGGGGCTCGGTTTCTCTGGCCGTTCTCGGGGATCTCGGAGCAGCAGGTCTGGAAGGCTTCAATCCCGAGGCCTTTTCGGAGTTCTTCTCCTTCCACATCCAGATCGCCATGCCCGGTGACGTCCGGCGTCACAACGCCGATCGGGTCCTCGAAGACGGCACTCTCGAGTGGGATGTTCCGCTGTTCGGCGGAGCCGACACACTCACGATCGAAGCCGAGTCGGATCCCAGTGGCGGCGGTGGATTCCCGACCTGGGCGTGGATTCTCATCATCGTCGCGGCTGTTGCCGTCGTTATCGTTGGGGCAACGTTGGTCCGAGGGCGAACTCCCTCGTACGCGGCTGAAACCCCGGGGCCGATGGGAGAAGGCGACGGGGCCGGCGAAGACGCTGCCGGCGGCGCCGGGCTTCCCGAGGCGGCGCCCGAAGCCACCGCCGGGGAACCACTCGAGGGGCCGGAGCACACGAACGCGTCGACCGAGGACACCCGGGAAGGGCCCCCGGGCTAACGGGAAGAGGAGGTAGAAGTGCGGGATCTCACGCCACATGGAATCAGTCCCCGGGGAAAGGTCTTCTGGGACCTTCCCACCCCCGAGCTGTACGAGCACACGCTCAAGGCCGGCCTGGGGCAGCTGGCCCACCAGGGCCCGCTCGTCGTGGACACCACCCCCTACACCGGAAGGAGCCCCAAGGACAAGTACGTCGTTCGCGAACCGGACACCGAGGGGGAGATCTGGTGGGGCGACGTCAACCATCCCATGGAGCCCGAGGTGTTCGACGCCCTCTACGAACGCACGACGGCGTACCTCTCCGAGCAAGATCTGTACATCCAGGATCTCTATGTGGGCGCCGACCCGGCCAATCGAATTCCGGTGCGGTCGATCACCGAGAGCCCGTGGCACGGCCTGTTCGCTCGCAACATGTTCATCCTCCCCCGTCGCTTCCAGACGCCCGACGAGATCGAGCCGTTCGTGCCGGAATTCACGATCGTCCACGCCCCCAACTTCAAGTCCGATCCGGCCCGCGACGGGACCCGCAGCGAGGTGTTCATCGTCATCTCGTTCTCCAAGGGAATCCTGCTCATCGGGGGCAGCAAGTACGCCGGGGAGATGAAGAAGTCGGTCTTCTCCGTGCTCAACTACCTCATGCCCAAGAAGGGCGTGCTCAGCATGCACGCCTCGGCCACCAGGGGCGAAGAGGGCGACTCGGCGGTGATCTTCGGATTGTCGGGTACCGGCAAGACCACCCTGGCCACCGATCCCAAGCGCGGCATGGTCGGCGACGACGAGATCGGCTGGGGGATCGACGGCATCTTCAACTTCGAGGGCGGGTCGTACGCCAAGACGATCCGGCTGAGCAAGGAAAACGAGCCGCTGATCTTCCAGGCGGCTCACAAATTCGAGACCATCCTCGAGAACGTCGTGATCAACGAGGAGTCGCGCCGTCCCGAGTGGGACGACGACTCCAAGACCGAGAACACCCGCTGTTCCTACCCGCTGGCCCATCTCCCCAACGCGATACTCGAGGGCCAGGCCGGGCATCCCAACAACCTGGTGTTCCTGTCCGCCGATGCCTTCGGCGTGCTCCCTCCGATCTCGCGCCTCTCGACGGAACAGGCCATGTACTACTTCATCAGTGGATACACCTCGAAGTTGGCGGGAACCGAGCGGGGCATCGTCGACCCCGAGGCCACGTTCTCACCCTGTTTCGGGGCACCGTTCCTGCCCCTGCCGCCCTCCTATTACGCCAACGTGCTGGCAGAGAAGATCCGCCAGTTCGGCCCCCGGGTGTGGATGCTCAACACCGGCTGGACCGGCGGGCCCTTCGGCGTCGGCGAGCGCATCAGCATCCCTTACACCAGGGCCATGCTCAACGCCGCCCTGGCCGGCGAGCTCGATAACGTCGAGTACTCGGAGGATCCCGTCTTCGGGGTGCTGATCCCCGAGGCAGTGCCCGGAGTCCCCGCAGAGGTGTTGACGCCGAAAAAGACGTGGGCCGACCCCGACGCCTTCGACGCCAAGGCCCGCCAGCTGGCAGCCATGTTCCGAGACAACTTCTATCAATACGCCGAGGGCGTCGACGACGCCGTTCTGAAATCGGGGCCGTCGGTATGAGCGCCGGCTCCTAGCCGATCCTCCCAGCCGGCCGCGGTCAGATCAGCTCGATCTTGATGCGCTTGTTGGCCTTGCCCTTGCTCTCGGTCCTGACCACCCGCACCGGCCCCACCTCGCCGGTGTTGGCGACATGGGTGCCGCCGTCGGCCTGGCGGTCGATGTCCCCGATGTCGATGACGCGGATCGGGTCGACGCTATCCGGAATAAGATTCACCTTGGTGCGGATCAGATCGGGGTCGGCGAGGGCCTCGGCCCGGGGCACGAGCTTCACCTCGACCGGATGGTTCTTGTCCAGCTCGGCATTGAGAGCGTCCTCGACCTGTTTCCCGAACTCGACCGAGATCGAGTCGAGCTCGAAGTCCATGCGGGCCGTACCCGGCTCCATGTTGCCTCCGGTCACCTTGGCATCGAAGTCCCGCCAGATGATGGCACTGAGCACGTGAAGGGCGGTGTGAGTACGCATCAGGGTATGGCGTCGATCCCAGTCGATCACACCATGGACGGCGGTGCCCACCGGCGGCGGATCCCCTTCGATCTCGTGGATGTGAGCGCCTCTTTTGCGATAGGTGTCGACGATCCGTGCCTCGCCTCCTTGCCACACCAGGCGCCCGGTATCGCCCGGCTGGCCGCCGCCGCGGGCGTAGAAGACGGTGCGGTCCAGCACCACCCCCTCCGGGGCCAAATCGATCACGGTGCCGTCCGCTTCCCTCGTGTATGCGTCTCGGGCGGCGAGATCCTCGGTATTCATTCTTCACCTCCTGCAACAGCCTGAGGGGGCGGCCCTCGTGGCTCATCGGGACCCTCGGCCTCGCCGCGGAGCCGGCGCACGATCGGGGTCTCCCCGGTCGGGTGCTCCTCGATCAGGGCCTCGGACGCCTCCTCCCATGACTGGCCGAGGACCCGGGTCCGCCAGAAGTGGCCGACCACGATCTTGATTGACGCCACCACCGGCACTGCCAGCAGCACCCCCAGCAGGCCGCCGACGGTCCCCCCGATCAACAGCGCGATGATGATCGTTGCCGGATGGAGGCGGACTGTGAAACGAAGCACGGTAGGGCTGATGAAGTGGTTGTCGACCTGCTGAACCGCGGCGGCCACGATGGCCGCCCATAGCGCCGTCGTGGCATCGGCCGTGGCCAGGGCCACCAGCACCCCGAGGGCGCCTCCTACCCAGGGGCCGACGAACGGAATGATGTTGAGAAAGCCGGCGATCATCCCGATGAGCAGCCAGAACTGGAGGTCGATGACCCAAAAGCCGAAGCTGGTGAGCAGGCCGACGATCAGCGCCACGAGCAGCTGGCCACGCAGGAAGCCTCCGACCGCTCGACCCAACTGGCGAGTTACATAGGTGAACTCCCCACGGTGTTGGTCGGGCACGAGCAGGACTACCTGATCCTTGAGCTTGGGCAGGTCGTAGAGCAGGTAAAAGGCGATAACCGGCGCCAGGATCAGGATCAGCACGAACTCGAGGACGGTCAGCGTGACGTCGCCGAGGCGCTCCAGAGAAAGGAATCCACCCTCGTTGGTGGCGTCGCCGAAGTAGTCCTGCAACTCGTCGTAGCGAGGCACCTCGACGTCGATGCCCACATTGCCGACCCAGCCCTCGGCGTCGGAAGCCAGGTCGTCGTAGATCATTGGAAAGTCGTCTCCCAGCTCTCGGGCTTGGTCGGAGATCGGTGGGATGGCCAGCCAAACGGCCAGGGCGATCACACCGGCCAGGGCGAAGTAGGCGAGGAGGGACCCGAGGAGCCGGGGCACTCGGAAACCGTGGAGCCAGCTCACCACCGGATTGAGGATGTAGATGATGGCCGCCGCCAGCACCACTGCCGGGATGATGTTGGAAACCTTGCTCAGCAGCCAGACGACCATCCCGATGAGGAGCAGTGCCCCCACCATGCTCCAGCTGATGATCCCCATCCTGCGGATCGTTTCGAACAACTGGGGACGGGGTCGATCGCTCATCGGACGGGCAGTGTACGTCCGGCGGTCCGGGATCGCCCTAACTCAGGCGTGCCAACCGCTTGCGGGCCGCGTCCTCACGGAGCCGGCGTAGCCGTCGAATCGTGAGCGGATCCAAGGCCAAAGCCTCGGGGTCATCGATCAGGCGCCGCAGCACCTGGTAGTAGCGAGTGGCGCTCATTCCGAGGTAGTCCCTGATGGCCTGGTCTTTCGGACCGGGGTAAGTCCACCAGGCCTGCTCGAACTCCAGCACGCGCCGGTCGCGCTCCGTGAGCATGCCCCGAGGGTATGGCCCCCAGGCGCAATAGAGAAGGATTTCGCGACCCGAGGGACAAGGGCAGTCCCGAGCCGGGTACCGGAATCGAACCGGTGACATCTTCTTTACAAGAGAAGTGCTCTGCCAACTGAGCTAACCCGGCGCACCCGTCAGGTTACCCAGCCCCTCATCCGGGAAAGCTCATACATCGCCAGGGCGGCGGCCACCGAAGCATTGAGGCTCTCGACGGTGCCGGTCTGGGGGACTGCGGCCAGCACGTCACAACGCTCCGCTACCAGTCGACTCAAACCCTTGCCCTCCGCCCCGATCACCAACGCCACCGGCTCGGTGAGCAGCTCCAGCCCGAACAGCGATTGCGAGCCACCCGGCTCTAGGCCCACTCGCCAGATCCCCATGTCCCCCAGGCGAGCGAGCCCTTCGGCGATCGACGAGACGGCGACGACGCTGAGGCTCTCGAAAGCACCGGCCGCCGCCTTGAACGCTGCCGGCGACAGGGGGGCGGCCCGCCGAGTAGCGACCACCAGGCCCCCAACTCCGGCGGCCGCGGCCGAGCGGGTGATGGCGCCGACGTTACGGGGATCTTCCAGATGATCGAGGACGATCAGGGCCGGTGGATCGCTGGCGGCGGCCGCTTCCTCGAGCGAGGCCAGCGGGATCGGGCGAGCGTGGGCCACCACCCCTTGGGGCACTTCGGTGGAGGCCATCGCACTCAGATCGGCGACTACCCGGACGGTCCCTCCGCCCTCCTCGACTGCCGCCGCCAACGCCGCTACATCCGGATCGGTGGAGCGGGAGCGATCCACCGCCAGCTCGAACACCCGGCCGGCGGCCACTGCCGCCGCCACGGCGTGATAACCCTCGACCTTATCGCCGATGCCAGTGGGGCCCATCCGGGGTGTCCTCGACGACGATGCCCAGCGAAGAGAGCTGGTCCCGTACGGCGTCGGCGGTGGCGTAGTCTCCGCCGGCTCGGGCTTCCTCGCGTCGCCTCAGTAGCGCCTGCACCCCAGATTCGGCCCGACCGTCGAACTTCACCCCCATGCGCTCTGCCAAAGCGCTCACTTCGGCTGCTATGTCGTCGAGTTCGAGGGCCGGTTCGGCCAGGCCGAGCACGTTCACGATCTCGTCGTAGGCGGCTGCCAAGGGGCCGGCGTCGTCGCCGGCGTCCAGCGCCCGGTTGCCCTCCCCGACCGCGTCGAAGAGCGCCGCCAGTGCCACCGCCGTGTTGAAGTCATCGTCCATGGCCGAGCGGAACCGATCGATGGTCGATGGATCGGGAGGCGCTCCCGGCTCGGCCCCCATGCGACGCCGGAATGACCAGAGTCGCTCGAGCTGGCCGGCGGCGTCGTCGAGAGCTTCCGGCGAGAAGTCCACCGGGGCCCGGTAGTGCTTGCGCAGATAGAACAGTCGCACGGCCAAGGGCGGATATTCGTCGACCGCTTCGAGCAGCTCGATGAGCCGGCCGGTCGACTTGGCCATCTTTTCTCCGCTCAGGTTGACCATCCCGTTGTGGAGCCAGTAGCGGACGAAGGGCTCACCGTGGGCCGCCTCGTACTGGGCGATCTCGTTCTCGTGGTGGGGAAAGATGAGGTCGAGTCCGCCGCCGTGGATGTCGAAGCCGTGTCCCAAATACCTCGAGGACATCGCCGAGCACTCGATGTGCCATCCCGGCCGGCCCGGGCCCCACGGCGACTCCCAACTTGGCTCGTCGGGCTTGGCCGCCTTCCACAGAGCGAAGTCCAGTGGATCATGCTTGCCCTCGCCCGGTTCTACTCGGGCCCCGGCCAGCAGCTCGTCCGGGTCCCTTCCCGACAGCTTCCCATACCCGCGAAACGATCGGACCGAGAAGTAGACGTCCCCATCGGCCTGATAAGCATGGCCGGACTCTATAAGGCCATCGATGAGGGACACCATGTCGTCGACATGTTCGGTGGCGTAGGGGGTCACCGTCGCCTCCCGCACACTGAGGGCCCGGTACCCGGCGAAGAACTCGGCGCCGGACTCAGTGGCGACTTCCTCGGTAGAGATACCCCGTCGCTGGGCCTCGGCGATGATCTTGTCGTCGATGTCGGTCACGTTCATCACAAACGTCACTTCTAAGCCGCACCACTCGAAGTAGCGCCGCATCACGTCGAACACCACGGCCGCCCTTCCGTGGCCCAGATGCGGGGACGATTGAACGGTCGGACCGCACACGTACATCGCCACCTCACCGGGACGGCGGGGCACGAATTCCTCCAGGCGGCGGCTCAGCGTGTTGTAGAGCCTCATGGCCCGGCGATGGTATCAGCGGGCGGATAGCCTCAGGGAGGTGAACCACCTCGCTCCGCTGACGATGCGCGTCGGACGCACGGCCGTCATTGCTCACCGGGGCGCCTCCGCCCACCGCCACGAGAACACGCTCGAGGCCTTTCGGCTGGCAGCCGGCCACGGCGCCGATGCCGTCGAGCTCGATGTACGTCGCACTGCCGACGGCGTGCTGGTGGTCCACCACGATCCAGCAATCCCCGGTCTCGGAGCGATAGTGGACGCCGGCGCCGCCGAGCTGGCCGAAGCAGCTCCTTGGATCCCGTCGCTCCGAGCCGCTCTGGAGGCCTGCGCCGGGATGTGGGTCAACGCCGAGATCAAGAACTCTCCGGCCGACCCAGACTGGGATCCCGACGACCTGGTGGCCGGCCAGTTGCTGGCCCTCCTGTCCGAGGGCGGCTGGGCGGCCGGCACCCTGGTCTCCTCGTTCAACCCAGCCACTATCGAGCGGATCCACCGGCTCGAACCGTCGATCGCCACCGGGTGGCTGGTCGATTCCTTAGAACCATTCGGGGCGGTGGCGACGGCCGCTGCGGCGGGGCACCGCTCCGTCCACCTCCACCACAGAATGCTCCTTCCGGGAGCCGATCGGGAGGCTGCGGCAGCGGCCGCAAGGGCCGGGGTGTGGATTATCGCGTGGACTGTCGACGACGCCGACGAGGCCCGCCGACTGGCCTCCGCCAGAATCCACGGGGTCATCACCAACGATCCGAGGGTCATCAGAAACGCAATCGGACCGCAGAGCGAGGGCCGACTGGAGACCTCCTAGCCGGTCTCCGGGGACCGGATCGTTACGACTGCGTAGGCGGCCACGCCCTCGTCGGCACCGATCCAACCCATCCCGTCGGTCGTGGTGCCCTTGACCGATACCTGCGACACAGCCACGCCCAGCACCCCGGCCAGAGCGGAGCGCATCTGTTCGCGATACGGAGCGATCCGTATCGACTGGGAGACGACGGTGGCATCGGCGGCCTCGGGAACAAAACGGGTCTCGGCCAGCATCTCCACCACCGATCGCAGCATCGCCATCGAGTCGGCGCCTTGCCATTGCGGATCCGAGGACGGGAAGTGAGCGCCGAGATCGCCCAGTCCTGCCGCCCCCAGCAGTGCATCGGCCACCGCATGCGCCAGCACATCGCCGTCTGAGGTGGCCGCCAGCCCCCGCTCGCGCTCGACGACCACACCCCCCAGCACCAGCGGTCCGACATCGGCAAAGCGGTGGGCGTCGAGGCCCAGACCGGCCCTCATCGCACGAGCGCCTCGGCCATCGCGAGGTCCTCGGGGTGGGTGATCTTGAAGTTGGTGCGCTCTCCGGGCACGATCGCCACCCTTCCCCCGCCGCGCTCGATCAAAGCGGCGTCGTCGGGCACATCGCCCTCGATCGAGGCATGAGCCCGACGGAGCGCCCCGGCTCGAAAGCCCTGGGGGGTCTGGGCGGCCACGAGCAACGACCGGTCGACATCCTCGACGACCCAATCTCCGTGGACCGACTTCACGGCATCGGTGACTTCCACGACCGGCACCGCCGCATCGGCATCCCCTTCGGCGAGCCGGGCCAACACCCGGGCCGTCAGGTCGACCGAAGCCAGCGGACGAGCAGCATCGTGCACGAGCACGACCTCGACATCCTCGGGTACTTCGCGGAGGCCGGCGGCCACCGAATCACGTCTTCTCGGTCCTCCGGGCACCCCGTCGGGAACCGGACCAACGACAACCACCCCCTCGGCCCCGGCCCGCTCCAGCACGTCACGACCCCACAGCCACAGAGGCTTGCCGGCAAGGAAGACTTCGTGCTTGGGAGTGCCGAACCGCCGGCCCCGGCCGGCGGCCACAACGATGCCCCAGAACGTCACACCTGCAACTTAGCGAACAGGAGTCGCCCCACCGAGGTGCGAAGGCTGTTGGAAACCTCGGCGGTCACCGCCTCGCCGATGTGATCGGAGCCGCCTTCCAGAACCACCATCGTGCCGTCTTCCAGGTATCCGACACCCTGGCCGGATCCGGACCCCTCGCGCTCCACGACGAAGCTCACCACGTCCCCGGCCATCACCGTCGGGCGCATCGATTCACCCAAGGCGTGCGGGTTGAGAACGGTGATACCCCGCAACTCGGCGGCCCGCGCCAGGTTGTGGTCGGTGGTCACCAGCACCGCCCTGGAACGGATCGACAGGGTCACCAGCTTGGCATCGACCTCGTAATGCTCGGGCACCGAATCGTCGAGCACCATGAACCCGATGGTCGAGACGTCGCGCAGCGAGTCGAGGACATCGAGTCCGCGGCGCCCCCGGCGACGCCGGCTGCGGTCCTTGCTGTCGGCAATGCCCTGCAGCTCGTCGAGCACGAAGCCGGGTACCAGTAGGTCCCCTTCCATCAGCCCACTGCGTGCCAGTTCGAGAATCCTGCCGTCGATGGCGGCCGCCGAGTCGATCAGGTACTTCGTGCCCCCCTCCTCGGCATTCAGGGTCGCGGCGGCTCGCAACGGATCCCTGCTCCGCAGGCCGACGGCAGTGAGCAGCTCATGAGAGCGGGCCGCAAACAAGCGGCCCCCGAAAGCGGAAGAGATGATCACCAGCAGCGCGCCCAGCGGCCAGCCGGCCACGGCCGGAAGCAGCACCACCACGGGAATGGCGGCCACCACCCCCACCGCGAGGCCGGCCATCAGCCCGAAGGCTCCCGCGAACAGTTCCGGCCCGGAAGCCCCGCCGAAGAGTTGAGGGGCCCGGTCCAGACCGTGTCGCACCCACCGTCCCAGGGCCCCGCCGGCGACGTATCCGAGTCCGGCTCCGAGGAGTGCTCCGGTGATCGTGGTCAGGTCGCCATCGGTCGTGATTGCCGGAAACCAGTCCACTGCCGACCGGCCTAACTGGAATCCGATGGCCGTGGTGGTGAGCGTCACCAAGAGCCTGCTCAGCTCGACGATCACGTCTGACCTCCTACGGGCGCGCTCGATGCGGTGACGAGCGCCAACTCCTCTTGGCCCTGGTATCGGCAGCCGGACCCCACTACCGGAGTCTTTTAGTCCTCTTCGATGGCCAGGTGGTGGGTGAGGTCGAGCATGCGGTCGAAGTAGCGACGGAGCTGGCGGGCCCGGGCCCGGCCCACACCCTCCACCTTGGCGAGCTCGGCTTCATCGGCCGCCAGCATCGCCTCGAGACTGTCGAAGTGGTCGAGCAGCGCCGTTTCGACGGAATCGGGGAGACGGGGCACTCCGTCGAGGACCCGCTTGCCCCGAGGGCGGACGTGGGCGTCGAGGGAGCCTAGGTCGAGGACCGAGGCCACCGTATTGAGATCGGCCAGATCGCTGAGGGGAAGACGCCCCAGCTCCCGCAATGCGTCGGGTCTCTTGGCCCTGGAGCCGCTGTAGTCGCGGTACACGAGGTCGATGAGATGATCGGCCCCGCTCACCAGCTCCGATATCTGCAATCGAAGGAGCTGGCCCTCGTCGCCCAGCTCCACCGCGTAGATGTCCAGGTCCCTGCCGAGCCGTCGCACCAGGGCGGCTCGCTGCAAAGGAGCGATCACGTCGTGCACCTGGACCGAGCCCGTTGCCTCGGCCCGGCTGAGCCGCTCCACCGCCTCCTCGAGACGCCGCCGCAAACGCTCCAACGATTGGACGCTTTGGTTGGCCTGGGCGAGCACCACGGTGGGGCTCTGTAGCTCGTATCTACCGTTGACCGTGTACACGGTGGCCGACTCCCTGCCTTCGCTCACCGAGATGACCGGATGCTCGGTCTGAAGGGCGACCCGCTCGGCGGTCCGGTTGCGCATGCCGGTCTCGGCGGTCTCGATGGCCGGGTCCGGGTTGAGCTGGACGTTGGCCTTGAGAATGTGCTCCGCCTCACCGTCGAGGATGATGGCGCCGTCCATCTTGGCCAACTCGGCGAGACGCTGCGGAGTGAACCGGGCCCGCTCCAGCCCAAAGCCGCCGCTGCTCAGGCTGTCGATCTGGGCGCCCCCGCCGAGAACGATGAGGGCGCCGGTGTCCTGGCGAATGATGAGTTCGATGGCTTCACGTAGCTCGGTGCCGGGGGCTACCTGGCGAAGGATCTTGAAGTCGTAGTTCGACGAAGTCGCGGTCATCCCGCGGCGAGGCTACTACACGGCCTCCCGGCGAAGGCCGGCTCGATCGCCCATCAGTCCGGCCGCTTCCAGCGCCGATTCCATGCGTGGGCAGGCCCGGTCCGGCGAGAGTACCGATCCGATGCCGAGGCGGTTCGCCTCCTCGGTTCGCCACTCCTGGTGGGGAACACCGCGCAGCTCCCCGGTGAGGCCGACCTCGCCCCAGGCGGCGGTACGGCCCAGCGGAACCGAGGTGAGTGACGAGGCCAGCGCCAGGGCGGTGGGCAGGTCGGCGCCCGGCTCCCGGGCCCGGAGTCCGCCGGCCACGGCAACGTAGACGTCGCGCCCGGCAAAGGACAGCCCGCCGTGACGCTCCAGCACCGCCAGCAGTTGATGGACGCGGGCCGCCTCCATTCCTCGGACACTGCGCCTGGGATTGGGGCTCACCGAATCGGAAACCAGCGCCTGGATCTCGACGAGGACGGGTCGATTGCCCTCGACGGCCGGGAATACCACCGTGCCCGGCACATCGCCCCGCCAGTCGCCCACCAGCGCCTTTGATGGATCGACCACGGGGCGGAGACCTTCATCGCCGAGCTCGAAGAGTCCGACGTGGTTGGTGACCCCGAACCGGTTCTTCAAGCACCGTAATACCCGTAATCCCCGTTGATGGTCGCCCTCCAGATACAGCACGACGTCGACCATGTGCTCGAGCAGCTTGGGGCCGGCAATGCCGCCATCCTTGGTGACGTGTCCGACGACGATCACCGCAGTGGCCGTGCCCTTGGCAAATTCGATCAGGGCCTGGGCCGCTCGACGCACCTGGGTGACGCTTCCGGCCCCTGCCGGATCCTTGCCGTCCCCCAGAGTCTGCACCGAGTCGACCATCAAGACCGCCGGGGCCAACGCGCGGGCCGCCGAGAGGACTGCATCGGTATCCCGATCCGAAACCAGGCAGACACCTGGCTCGGCGATGCCCAGCCGGCGGGCCCGCAGGCCCACCTGTTCGACGGACTCTTCCCCCGAGGCCACCAGTACAGCTCGGTTGTGCCGGGCAACCTGCCCGGCCACGCCCAAGAGCAACGTCGACTTGCCAACCCCGGGCTCACCCGCCAGCAGCACGGCCACTCCGGGCACGAGGCCGCCGCCCAGCACCCGGTCGAATTCGCCCAGCCCCGTCGGCCGATGGGACTCGGCCTCGACGGGCACCTCGGACAGAGAGTGTCGAAGCGCCGGCCGGGAAGCCTTCTCAGGGATCTCCGACAAGCCGTGCTGGGCTCCGCACCGAGGACAGAAACCGAGCCACCGGGCGCTGCGATAGTCACACGCGTCGCAGCCGTATCCCATACCGGCCGTGACGCTACCGGCGCGGTGTGACACGAATGGCCCACACCGCGACTCCGATCACGAAGACGGCGAGTACGACGGCAGCCAGGATTCCCGACCACGTCCACTCCTGGGCCGTCCGCACCGCTACGACAGGCAGCATGGATCGTGGCAGAATACTCAGGGCCACACTGGGGCCCGTAGCCCCGATTAGAGGAAGCCCTTGGACGACGAAAAGATCGACTCCTTCGACGACCTTTTCGAGCCATTCGAGCTCGACGAGGAGGCGCCGCCCGAAGGCGCCGAAGCCGAAGCTCCAGAACTGATCGAGGACGCCCCGATGGTGGCCTGCCCCTCCTGCGGCACGGCCAACCCGGCCCACAATCGCCACTGCGAGGCGTGCGGAGCCCGTATCGCCCAGGGCCCGCTGCCGGTGGCGCCCGAACCCATGTTGCGCACGACCGCCGGCGCCAGGGCGCTGATGGTCCTGGCCGGGGTCATCCTGGCCGTGGCACTCGTAGCTCTGCTCGTCAACCTGTTCCGAGGCGGTGACGCCGGGACCGATACGGCCGCCCCCACCGACACGGCTGCGCCTACCTCTCTGCCGGTTCAGGCCATCGAGGAGCTCACCGTGTCCAGCGTCACTGCTTCGAGCGAGCTACCGGGGTTCCCGGCCACCGCCCTCATCGACTCCGACCCCACCAACTCCTGGAACGATACCCAGCAGACCGGGGGACCGGCCTTTCTCACGTTCACGTTTGCCGAACCGGTGCAGATCACGCAAATCACCGTTCAGAACGTGGCCGAGGAGGAACGCTTTCACCGCAACTATCGGATTCGGGACTACGAGATCGAGATCGATGACTTGCCCACCGTCACCTCGGGGACCCTGGAGGACACCACCGAGGCTCAGTTCATCACGGTTCCCAGCGTCGAGACCCGCGAGCTCACCATGAGGGTGATCAGCACCTACGCCGCCGAGCCGTGGGAGGGCAATCTGCCCTTCCGGGAGCTGGCCCTCCAGGAGGTCAAGTTCTTCGGCCGCCCGGTGAGCGAGGCCGCCGGCTAGAAGCGGGTCGGGCCGCTTGTACCCCGAAACGGGAGCGGAGGGCGCGCCCACGCGTGGTCGCCAGGCGTTCCGGAGGCGGGCCTACTCCCCTTCCTTGATATACGGCTGGCCGTCGGCGGCGGGCGGGCGGGCCCTGCCCACGAGCCCGGCCACGACCAGGATCGTGGCGATGAAGGGGGCCATCCCCAGGAACTCGGAGGGGATCGGAGTCTGCAGGATGCCCAGCTTCTGCTGGAGGGCGTCGGCGAAGCCGAACACCAAGCCGGCCGATATTGCCCCCACCGGGTGCCAGCGACCGAAGATCATCGCTGCCAGGCCGATGAAGCCTCGACCGTTGGTCATGTTTTCGTCAAACCGGCCCACGGATCCCAGCGTGAACCAGGCCCCCCCGAACCCGGCCATCAGCCCGCCCATCAGCACGTTCAAGTAACGCATGCGGTATACGTTCACGCCCAGGGTGTCGGCGGCCCGCGGGTGCTCGCCGACGGCCCGGGCCCGCAGCCCCCAACGAGTGCGGAAGAGCCCAAAGGTGAGGCTCGCCACCAGGATGAACATGGCGTAGATGAAGACCGTGTGGTTGAAGAGAACCGGGCCGATCAGGGGAATATCGCCCAGGCCCGGAATCTTGAGCGGCTCGAAGATCGGTCCGCTGTTGAGGTGTTGGTTCTCGGCGAGGACCCGGAGGGTGAGGAACGAGGTGAGGCCGAGCACGAAGATGTTGATGACCACGCCGACGATGATCTGGTCGACGCGGTACTTGATGGATAGCACCGCCAGCACCCACGACAAGGCGGCCCCGCTGAGGGCGGCGGCGCCCACCCCGATCCAGCCGCCCACCGGCGCACCGAGGATCTGGAAGTCGTTCTCACCGGTGAGCAGCGACGAGACCAGCACGGCGACGAAGGCTCCGCCGAGGAGCATTCCCTCGATGGCGATGTTGATGACGGCAACTCGCTCGCACAGGACCCCTGACAGCGCTCCGAGTGTTATCGGGACGCTGCGCACGATGGTCGCTTGCAGCATTCCGATGAGGCTGAAAGACCCGACCGAGCTCTGGGCGGTGGCCCATCCCAGGAAGGCAAACACGAAGAGAATGAAGCCGAAGGCCAACACCAGGTTGGACCACTTGCCGAATCCTCGGGCCAACTGGATCCCGCCCAGCGAGGCGAGGACTGCCGAGACGGCGAATCCCATGAAAGAGGCGCTGAAGGTGACATCGGGGAAGGACGGATCTTGGGCGCGGGCCAGCCCGAAGGTTGCATCTCCCTCCCCCACACTGCCCAAGGCGAAGGCCCAGAGCACGAAGACTGCCGACAACAAGTAGGTGATACCGAGGTAGCGAGCTCGCCGGATTTGGGCCGGCGTACGAATCTCGATCTCGGTCGTGGCCGTTGCAGTGGCCGCCGTCACGCCGCCCAGCCCTTCGTCAGCAGCCCGGCTCCTTCACCGGTGCGCACCCGGTAGATGGCCCGGATCAGGGCCGGAGCGGCGATGAAGACGACCACCAGGGCCTGGATCACCAGGATGAGGTCGATGGGGACCTCGGTGGCCACTTGCATCTCCAACCCCCCGGCCCGCAGCCCCCCGAAGAGCAGCCCTGCCAAAACGATACCGGCCGGGTGCGATCTGCCCAGGAGAGCAAGCGCGATCGCCTCGAAGCCGATGCCTGCGGAGAAGCCCGGGCTGCCGCGGTACAGCACCCCGCTGATCTGGGAGACCCCGGCGAGGCCGGCCATGGCGCCGGCGACCGCCATCACCGCCACGTACAGCCAGGTGACGTTCATGCCGGCGTAGCGAGCGGCGTCGGGGTTGTAGCCAACGGCCCGGAACTCGAACCCCACAGTGGAACGGAACAGCAGCCAGTAGATGAACCAGGCGGCGAGGAGCGCCACGATGATCCCGGCGTGGACCCGAATGTCGGAAGCGGGTCGGACGTCCGAGAGGAAGCCCAACAGCCGCGGCAAGCGGCCCGACACTTCGACGGTCCGCGATACCGGGTCGTCCCGGCCCGGAGCCTGGAAGAAGGAGGTCTTGAGCAGGTAGACGATGAGAAACCCGGCGATGTTGTTGAGCATGATCGTGGTGATGACCTCGTGGGCACCGGTCTTGGCCCGGAGCAAGCCGGCGATTCCTGCGTAGATCGCGCCACCGACCATGCCGGCCAGAAGCACCAGGGGTAGGTGGATCACGATCGGCAGGTCGAGGGTGAAGCCGACATAGGCCGCGGCCATACCTCCGATGAGCATCTGACCCTCGGCGCCGATGTTGAACAACCCGGCCCGAAACCCGATGCCGACCGCCAGACCGGCAAGGATCAGCGGCGCGGCTGCCGTCAGGGTCTCCGAGATCGCCCTCAGCCCTCCGACCGACCCGGTGAACAGGGCGACGTACGAGTCCCCGATCTCGCCGAACGTGTCCCCAAGGGCCTCGGTGCCGAAGTTTCGCCAGAGCTCGAGGTCGGTGACGAGAATGATGAATCCGCCGACGAGCAGGGCGGTGATGGTGGCCAGGATCGGCACCACGATCGCCCCCCGCCAGTCCACTTCGAGCCCGACGAGATCGGCGAAGAACTGCGACCATCGCGATCGCGGCGGAGGGCCCGGCACGCCCTCCTCTGGCGGGGCCTCTACCTCGAGGCGCTCGTTGGTGTTGTCGCTCACGAGGGCGAAGCCCCTGCCATGAACAGGCCGACCTCGGAGGGGCTCGTCTCCTCGGGCCGCACCTCGGCGACGATCTTTCCGCGGTACATCACCAGGATGCGGTCCGAGAGCGCCATGACCTCGTCGAGCTCGGTGGAGACGATGAGGAGCGCGGCCCCCTGGTCGCGCTCCTGGACGATGCGCTCATGGATGTACTCGATCGAGCCGACGTCCAGACCGCGGGTGGGCTGGGAGCCGACGACCAGCTTGACTTCCCGGCCGAACTCACGGGCCACGATCACCTTCTGCTGGTTGCCGCCGGACAGGGTCGACATCGGTGCCTCGATCGAGGGAGTGCGCACGTCGTACTCCTCGACCAGACGGGTGGCGGCTCGGCGGCTCTCTCCCCAGTCCATGGCGATGCCCTTCGAATAGGGATGATCGTGGTAATTGTCGAGGACCATGTTCTCGGCCACCGTGAAGTTGAGCACGAGGCCGCTGCGCATGCGGTCCTCGGGCACGTGGGCCACGCTTTGCTTGTGGATGAAGCGAGGCGAAGCACCGGTGACATCGACCCCGGAGATCTTCACCGAGCCGGACAAGGGCGGGGTCAGGCCGGTGAGGGCGGCGACCAGTTCGGTCTGGCCGTTGCCCTGAACGCCGGCGATGCCGACGATTTCGCCGGCGCTCACCTGGAAGCTCACGCCGTCGACGGCACGGTGACTGCGCTCGTCGAGAACGACGAGATCCTCCACCTCGAGCACCGGCTCGCCCGGGCTGGCCGGGGCCTTCTCCACTTCCAGCTCCACCGGCCGGCCCACCATCATCTCGGCGAGGTGCTCCTCGCTGGCCTCCTCGGGGGCCACTTCACCCACATTGCGCCCCCGGCGTAGCACCGAGATGCGGTCGGCGATCTCGAGGGTCTCTTTCAGCTTGTGGGTGATGAAGATGATCGCCTTGCCGGCGTCCCGCAGCGAACGGAGGATCCCGAAGAACTCCTCTACTTCCTGCGGGGTGAGCACCGCAGTGGGCTCATCGAACACGAGGAACTGCGCCTCCCGAAAGAGCACCTTGATGATCTCCACCCGCTGCTGCACGCCGACCGGAAGATCCTCGATCACGACGTCCGGATCCACCGCCAGGCCGTGGCGGGTGGAGATCTCGCGCACATCGCTACGCGCCTTGCGGAGGTCGAGCACACCTGCCCCTACGGTGGGCTCCACCCCAAGCACCACGTTTTCGGCAACTGTGAAGACGGGCACCAGCATGAAGTGCTGGTGAACCATCCCGATGCCGGCCTCGATGGCATCTCCCGGTGAGTCGAACCGCTGCGGTCGGCCGTCGATGAGGATCTCGCCGGAGTCGGCGGTGTACAGGCCGTAGAGGATGTTCATCAGCGTGGTCTTGCCGGCCCCGTTCTCGCCGAGCAGGCCCAGGATCTCCCCGGTCTCCACGCTGAGGTCGACGGAGTCGTTGGCGAGCACGCCGGGGAACCGCTTGGTGATGCCGCGGAGCTCCAGCCTCAACGAACTTCCTTCCTTCCGGCGTGCCTGCCGGGAGCGACTTCCGGCCAGCCTAGACGAACCGACCCCCCCCGGGGTTCCCGGAGGGGGTCGTGTTCATCCTCGGCCTATGCTCGGCTAGGCCTCGCCGGTGACGGAAACCGTACCGGCGATGATGTCCGCTTCGAGTTGGGTCAACTCGTCCTTCAGCTCCTGCGAGACGTCACCATCGAAGTCGTGGAACGGGGAGATGGCCACTCCGCCGTTCTCGAGTGTGCCGTTGAACGCATCTCCGATGTCGCCCACCGACTGCACGTTGCTGATGGTGTCGAACACCGCCACATCCATCTTCTTCTCGATCGACGTCAGCCACACCGGACCGAACTCGGGAGCCGACACGAACTGATCGGTGTCGACACCGATCATGATGCAGAGGTCGGTCTCCTGGCAGAGGGCCGCCGTGCCCAGCCCGACGGGACCGGCCACCGGCAGCATGATGTCGGCGCCCTCGTCGAGCAGGTTCTGCCCGAAGGCTCGGCCGTCTTCGAGGCTCTCGAAGTTGCCGGTGAACAAGCCTTCCTGACTGTCCACGTCCCAGCCGATCACCGTGACGTCCGTGCCCTTCTCGGCGTTGTAGAAGTCGACGCCGCGGACCAGGCCATTCATGAAGATCGTCACGGGGGGAATGTTGATACCGCCGAAGGTACCGATGACCCCGCTGTCGGTCATCCCCGCCGCCAAGTAGCCGGCGAGGAAGGCCGCCTCGTCGGTCGAGAACGTGATGCCGCGCACGTTGGTGGTGAAATCGCCACCACACGTGTCGTCGGCCGTACCCGCTTCACCGTCCTCTCCCGGATCCACTTCACCAACGCACCAGGGCGGGAAGTCCCCGACCGGGAAGTCGATGATGGCGAAGAGCTGGTCCGGGTTGTCCGCAGCCGCGGCCCCGGTGTCGTCGGCGAGCAGGAAGCCGACGGTCGTGATGAGGTCACAGCCCTGGCCGATGAACGAGTCGATGTTGGGCCGGTAGTCGGTGGCCGCCTGCGACTCGAGGAACTCGGCGGTGACCCCCTCGAGCTCTTCCTCCGCCTGCAGGGCGCCTCGCCAAGCGGTCTCGTTGAAGCTCTTGTCGTCGATGCCCCCCACGTCGCTCACCTGACAGGCCAACACTTCCTCGGCCATCGCCTCGGTGGTGGTGGTC
The DNA here is from genome assembly GCA_964347285.1 of uncultured Acidimicrobiia bacterium. Classification (GTDB taxonomy): domain Bacteria; phylum Actinomycetota; class Acidimicrobiia; order Spongiisociales; family JAOTWH01; genus CAYFYE01. The sequence goes on along the minus strand of CAYFYE010000008.1, from coordinate 2,177 downwards.
TCCTCGGCCATCGTTTCTTCCGGAGCCTCGGTCTCGGGAGGAGCCGTCGTCTCCGGTGCTGCCGTCGTCGCCGGCGCCGCCGTCTCGGGGGGCGCCGAGGTGGTCGTCTCGGCGGTGTCGCCGCAGGCGGCCGCGATGAGAGCGAAGACGGCGATCAGCGCGACCAGCGCGCCTTTCTTACGCGTCATGACAGAATTCCCTCCTCATGGATCGTTGATGATCTCTCCGCTGTTTACCCCAAAGGGGACACTGCCATCCTACGACCAGGCGGAAAAAACGTCCAGGCGGCAGAACCTGTCAGGCCAATTGGGCTGAGATCAGGCCTCTTCGGCCATCTCCAGCGGCGGCTGATCGGGGGCCTCCACGGCCGAAAAGCCCAGCTGCTCGGGCTCTTCTTCATCGACGTCGACCAGCACCGTCGCCCCGGCCGGGAACTCCTTGAACAGGACCTTCTCGGAGAGCGGATCCTCGAGCATGCGCTGGATGGCCCGGCGTAGTGGGCGCGCGCCCAGTTGCGGATCGTAACCCTTGGTGGCCAAGAGCTCCTTACCCTCGTCGGTGAGCGCCAAGTCGAGGCCCTGTGAGGTCAGCTGCTCCCGGACCCGCTGGAGCATGAGGTCGACGATGCGCTTGACCTCTTCGACCGTCAGCTCGTGGAAGACGATCACCTCGTCGATGCGGTTGAGGAACTCGGGCCGGAAGTGCTGCTTGAGGGCGTCGGTGACCTTCTCCTTCATCTTCTCGTACGAGAGGGCGTCGCTCTCCTCGGCGAAACCGATCGCCTTCTTGCGGAGATCGGCGGTGCCCAGGTTGGAGGTCATGATGATGACGGTGTTCTTGAAGTCCACCGAGCGGCCCTGGGCGTCGGTGAGGCGGCCGTCTTCGAGGATCTGGAGCAGCGTGTTGAAGACGTCGGGGTGGGCCTTCTCGATCTCGTCGAAGAGCACCACCGAGAACGGCTTGCGGCGCACCGCCTCGGTCAGCTGGCCACCCTCGTCGTAGCCGACGTAGCCGGGTGGGGAGCCGACCAAGCGGCTCACCGTGTGCTTCTCCATGTACTCCGACATGTCGAGCTGGATGAGGGCGTCCTCGTCGCCGAAGAGGAACTCGGCGAGGGCCTTGGCGGTCTCGGTCTTGCCCACACCGGACGGCCCCAGGAAGATGAACGATCCGGCCGGCCGCTTGGGATCCTTGAGCCCGGCCCGGGTGCGCCGAATGGCCCGGCTGACTGCGGTAATGCCGTCCTCCTGGCCGACGATGCGCTTGTGCAGCTCGTCTTCCATGCGGAGCAGCTTGGCGGTCTCCTCCTCGGTGAGGCGGTGCACCGGGATGCCGGTCCATTGGGCGAGGACCTCGGCCACCTCCTCTTCGTCGATGACCAGCGACAGATCGGCCTCGGCGCCGAGCAATTCCTGCTCCCGTTGCGCCCGCTCGGCGAGGAGCTGGCGCTCCTGGTCGCGGAGCTGGGCGGCCCGTTCGTATTGCTGGGCCTGGACCGCTTCGTCCTTGTCTTCGCGCATCTGCTCGAGGCGGCCGTCGATCTCCTGGATCTCCGGCGGCATGGTCTTGCGCCTGATGCGCAGCCGGCTGCCCGCCTCGTCGATGAGATCGATGGCCTTGTCGGGGAGGAACCGGTCGGCGATGTACCGATCGGCGAAGTTGGCCGCGCTCACCAGGGCCTGGTCGGTGAAGCGGACCTTGTGGTGCGACTCGTACCGGTCCCGCAGGCCGGTGAGGATCTCGATGGTCTCGGCGACGGTCGGCTCCTCCACCTGGATGGGTTGGAAGCGTCGCTCCAGGGCCGAGTCCTTTTCCAGGTACTTGCGGTACTCCTCCAGCGTCGTGGCCCCGATCGTCTGCAGCTCGCCGCGGGCCAACATGGGCTTGAGGATGCTGGCGGCATCGATGGCCCCTTCGGCGGCGCCGGCTCCCACCAGCGTGTGAATCTCATCGATGAACAGGATGATGTCGCCTCGGCTCCGGATCTCCTTGAGCACCTTCTTGAGCCGCTCCTCGAAGTCGCCCCGGTAGCGGGAACCGGCCACCAGGGCCCCCAGGTCGAGGGTGTAGATCTGCTTGCCCTTGAGAGTGTCGGGAACCTCGCCGCCCACGATCCCCTGGGCCAGTCCTTCGACGATGGCGGTCTTGCCGACGCCGGGCTCGCCGATGAGCACCGG
>CAYFYE010000007.1:0-50308 GCA_964347285.1 uncultured Acidimicrobiia bacterium | reverse complement strand
CACAAAGTCGACCGCCGAGGCGATTTCTTCGGCGGACAGCTGCCCACCGAACGCCGGCATCTCGCCCTTGCCGTTGGTGATGGCTTCCACGAAGTCTGAGTCCGGATGCCCGAGTTCCGCGTCCACCAGGCCCGGACCCGCACCACCTTCGAGGGCGGCGCCGTGGCATCCGGCACAGTTCTCCTGGTAGATCGCTTCTCCGGCCGCTACCGAGGCCGCATCCCGGTCCGCGGTCACGTCGGGATGGGCCTCGTCACCGCCGCAGGCGGCCAGTCCCAGGCCGAACAGAGCTGCGGCGGCAATCAACATTCTCCCTCGCATATCCACTCCTCGCTTATTCCAACAACTCCCGCGTGGCCTCGGCCACCCCGTAGACGATACTCGTCGGGCCGATCCGGTGCCGTTGGGGTCCGGCACCGGCGGCCCGGCGTACCGCGTTCGCGCCTGGACCGAAACGAGGTCGTCCTAGTCGCAGACGGCACCCTCTTCGGCCGACCCCACGAGTCGAGCGTACTTGGCAAGGGCGCCTGTTGGGTAGCGAGGCGGAGCCGGCTTCCATCTTTCCCGGCGCTTCTGCAAGATGCCCTCATCCACCAGAAGGTCCACCCGCCTCTTCGGAACATCGATCCGGATGGGGTCGCCCTCTTCTACCAACGCTACCGGACCCCCGGCCGCCGCCTCGGGAGCGACGTGACCGATACACAGCCCGGTGGTTCCACCCGAGAAGCGCCCATCGGTGAGGAGCGCAACCGACCGGCCCAAGCCCGCCCCCTTGATTCCGGCCGTGATCGCCAACATCTCCCGCATGCCCGGTCCACCCTTCGGGCCCTCGTTGCGGATGACCACGACGTCTCCCTCTCCGAGACCGTGGTGGCGCAGAGCAAGGAGGGCGTCCTGCTCGCTTTCGAACACGCGGGCCCGGCCATCGAAAACGGTGTCGGCGATCCCGGCCACCTTCACCACGGCCCCACCCGGGGCGAGCGAGCCGCGCAGGATCGCAATGCCGCCGTCCTCGCGAAACGGATCGGACAGGGAGCGAATGACGTCCTGGTCGGCAGGAACGGCGACGCCTTCGAGGTTCTCGGCCATCGTCCTGCCGGTGACCGTCAGTGTGTCGCCGGCCAACAGCCCCTCGTCGAGCAGCGTGCGGAGCACCACCGGCACTCCACCGATGTCGTCCAGGTCCACCATGTGATAACGGCCGAAGGGGCGCAGATCACCCACGTGGGGGGTACGACGGCTGACGCGGTCGAAGTCCTCGAGCGAAAGCTCGACTCCGACTTCTCGGGCAATCGCCAGGAGATGGAGCACGGCGTTGGTCGAGCCCCCCAGGGCCATGACCACGGTGATGGCGTTCTCGAAGGCCCCCCTGGTCATGACCCGGCGGGGGCGTACGTCGGCTTCGAGCAGCGCCATCACGGCGCTCCCCGAAGCCACGGCAAACTCATCCAGTCGAGGATCGACGGCGGGTACGGCCGCACTTCCGGGAAGCGACATACCCAGCGCCTCGCCGACCGCGGCCATCGTGTTCGCCGTGAACATGCCGGCGCATGAGCCTTCGCCGGGACAGGCCGCCTTCTCCAGCTCCAACAGATCCTCGTCGGACATCGCGCCCTCGGAGTGAGCGCCGATGCCTTCGAATACGTCGACGATCGATACGTCGCGATCCCGCCATCGGCCGGGCAGGGAGGTCCCGCCATAGAGGAACACCGAAGGCAGGTTGGTGCGGGCCGCCGCCATGAGCATGCCGGGGAGCGACTTGTCGCATCCGGCGATAGAGACCATGGCGTCGAAGCGCTCAGCGTGTAGCACCAGCTCCACCGAATCGGCGATGACCTCGCGCGACACCAGTGAGGCTCGCATGCCCTCGTGGCCCATCGCAATGCCGTCGGAAACGGCGATCGTGGCGAATGTCAGCCCGACGCCCCCGGCCGCCCTCACTCCTTTCTTGGCTGCGGCGGCGAGCCGGGGACCGCTGATGTTGCATGGCGTCACCTCGTTGCCGGCCGAGACCACACCCACCTGGGGCTTGGAGAAGTCCCCGTCTGTGAGGCCCACTGCCCGCAGCATGGCTCGCGCTCCCGCCGCTTCCGGCCAACGGGTGACGTCGTCGGAGCGCTTGCTCATGACGGCATCCTACGGGGCACCCGGACCGCCGCACGAGGTCCCCCGAGAAAGCCGAAGTCGGGGGTTGACAGCGCTGGGTGGTTCCCCCATAATCGCAGGTCACCATGTCCGTTTTTGCCACCCTCGTAATCCTCATGTAGCGCACACGTACAGACGCGTGTGCGCACCCTCCCGCCCCGGCCGGAGGGTTTTTTTGTACCCGACACAGCAAGGAAAGGTCCGATGACGCAAACAACCGGCGCTCAGGCACTGGTGAAGACGCTCGAATACGAGGGCGTCGAGGTGGTTTTCGGCGTGCCCGGCGGAGCCATTCTGCCGGCGTACGACCCCTTGCTGGAAAGCCCCATCAGACACGTCCTGGCGCGACACGAACAGGGCGCCGGCCATATGGCAGAAGGGTATGCCCACGCCACCGGCCGGGTGGGCGTCGCCATCGCCACGTCGGGACCCGGAGCAACCAACCTGATGACGCCCCTCCAGGACGCCTTGATGGACTCGGTGCCGATCGTGGCGGTCACCGGCCAGGTCCCCACGGCGGCGATGGGCAACGACGCCTTCCAGGAGGCCTTCACCATCGGCATGGGGATGCACTGCACCAAACACGCCTACCTCGTCGCCGACCCCGACGAGCTGGTGGACGTCGTCCACGAGGCCTTCCACATCGCAACGTCGGGGCGCCCGGGCCCGGTCCTCATCGACGTGCCCAAGGATGTTCTCAACGCTCCGACGACCTGGAACGAGCCGGCGCCGGTGGAATTGCCCGGCTACCGGCCCACTCGCCACGGCTCCTCCCATCAAATCTGCCAGGCAATCGACCTGCTCATGCGTTCCGAGCGACCCGTTCTCTACGTCGGAGGCGGGGTCATCGCCGCCGGAGCCCACGCCGAGCTCCTCCGTTTCGCGGAGATGGGCGAGGTCCCGGTGGTCACCACACTCATGGCTCGAGGCGCCTTTCCCGACGACCATCCCCTCGCCCTCGGGATGCCGGGCATGCACGGCAACTACACCGCCGTCACCGCCATGCAAAAGGCCGACTTGCTGGTGGCACTGGGCGCCCGATTCGACGACCGGGTGACCGGTGACCCGCAGGCCTTCGCTCCCGAGGCCAAGGTGGTCCACGTCGATGTCGATCCGGCCGAGATCGGCAAAGTACGCCGGGCCGAGGTGCCCATCGTCGGGGACGTGAGGGCGGTGCTCGGCCAGCTCGTCACCGAGCTGGGCACGCGCCTTTCCAACCAGTCGCCGCCGAATCGCTCCGAGTGGGCGGCCACACTGCGGACGTGGCAGGCGGAATACCCCCTCCAGTACGACCAAGCCAACGGTGGGCCCATCAAGCCGCAGTTCGTCATCGAGCAACTTCACGAGGCCACCGACGGCGACGCAGTGGTGGTGTCCGGCGTCGGCCAGCACCAGATGTGGGCGTCGCAATACTGGCGGTTCTCCCGACCCCGAACTTGGATCAACTCGGGGGGATTGGGAACAATGGGATTCGCCATCCCGGCAGCCATCGGAGCCAAGGTGGCACGCCCCGAAGAGCTGGTAGTCGCCATCGATGGCGATGGGTCGTTTCAGATGACGTGTCAGGAGCTCGTCACGGCGGCTACCGAAGAGGTGCCGATCAAGCTCTTGGTCATGAACAACGGCGGCCACGGAATGGTGCGCCAGTGGCAGCGACTCTTCTTCGAAAGTCGCTTTTCGGCCATCGACCTCGGCGGCGAGATCCCCGACTACCCGGCTCTGGCCGAGGCGATGGGCTGCGTTGGGCTTCAGGCGGAGACTCCCGAAGAAGTCAGGCCGGCACTCCACAAGGCGCTGGCGATCGACGATCGGCCCGTTGTCGTGGAGTTCAAGGTCGATCGCGACGAGATGTGCTTTCCGATGGTTCCTGCCGGCGGATCCAACGACAACATCGCGCTCACACCGGAGGATCTGCAATGAAGCACACGCTGGCGGTGTTGGTCGAAGACAAGCCCGGAGTCCTGGCCCGAGTGGCTTCCCTCTTCACCAGGCGAGCCTTCAACATCCACTCGCTGGCGGTAGGCCCGATCCACCAGCCCGGGTTCTCCCGCATCACACTCGTCGTCGACGCCGTGGACGTGGATCAGGTCACGAAGCAGCTTCGCAAGCTGGTGAACGTCATCAGGATCATCGAGCTGGCTCCGGAGGAGTCGCTGGAGCGGGAGGTGATGCTGGTCCGGGTCGAGGCCGGGCCGGAGAACCATCGTGAGGTGCGCGATGAAGCCGAGGCCTTCGGCGCCAGCACCGTCGACACGGGCGGCGGCTCGCTCACGTTCGAGCTGTGCGACCATCCGTCCCGCCTGGCCGATTTCCTCTCCCTGATCGAGCGCTACGGCGTGGTCGAGCTCGTCAAGTCCGGCCGCATCGCCATAGCTCGCGACGCCGAATCCCGAGTCGCGTCGACCGGGAGCGTCTCGTGAGCGTTCGCATCTTCTACGAGGCCGATGCCGACCCGAAGCTGGTCGCCGGCCGGCGGGTCGCCGTCATCGGCTACGGCAGCCAGGGCCACGCCCATGCCCTCAATCTGCGGGATTCCGGAGTCGAGGTCGTCGTGGGCCTGCAGGAAGGCTCAAAGTCGCGAGAAAAGGCGGAAGACGACCGGATGACCGTACTTCCGCCGGCCGAGGCCGCCGGCTGGGCCGATCTCGTCATGATGCTGGTCCCCGACCAGCGCCAGCCCGAGGTCTATCAGGAGGCCGTCGGTCCCCATCTCGAGACCGGCGACGCCCTCTTCTTCGCCCACGGCTTCAACGTTCACTTCGGCCAAATCGAGGCCCCGAAGGGGATCGATGTGGCGATGGTGGCTCCCAAGGGGCCCGGCCACCTGGTGCGCCGGGCCTATGAGGAAGGGAGCGGAGTCCCCGCACTGGTGGCGGTGGCGACGGACGCCACCGGTGGAGCCATGCCACTGGCCATCTCTTATGCCGACGCCATCGGGGCCACTCGGGCCGGCGTTCTCGAGACCACGTTCCGCGAAGAGACCGAGACCGACCTGTTCGGCGAGCAGGTCATCTTGTGCGGTGGGGTGTCCGAGCTGATCAAGGCCTCTTTCGAAACGCTCGTTGCCGCCGGATACGCACCCGAGTCGGCCTACTTCGAGTGCCTGCACGAGCTCAAGCTCATCGTCGACCTCCTCTTCGAAGGCGGGCTGGCGTGGATGCGCCACTCGGTGTCCGACACGGCTGAGTACGGCGACTACACCCGGGGACCGAGGATCATCACCAAGCAGACGCGCCGAGCAATGCGAGAGATCCTCGCCGAAGTCCAGTCGGGCCAGTTCGCCCGTGAGTGGATCAACGAGTACCGCAATGGCGAGCCGACTCTGGCCAAGTACCGCGACCAGGAACGCGGACACCCCATTGAAGAGGTGGGGGCACAGCTGCGGTCCATGATGACCTTCCTCGACCCGAGGAGTCCCCAGTCGTGATCATCCTCCTGCGTTTGGCGTTGATGCCGCCCGGTCTGGCGCTTACCGGGCCGGGCAGCCGTTCCGGCTGACCCGGCCCCAGCCCGCCAACGCCGGTGCGCCGCCGGGCGCCCACCCCTAGGAGGATTCATGACCGACCGAGTACGAATATTCGACACCACCCTCAGAGACGGAGAGCAATCTCCCGGCATCGCCTTCACCCCCGACGACAAGGTGGCCATCGCCCACCGGCTGGCTGCCCTCGGCGTCGACGTGATCGAAGCCGGATTCCCCACGGCCTCGGAGGGTGATTTCACCGCGGTGCAACGCGTCGCCCGCGAGGTGGAAGGACCCATCGTGGCCGGCCTCGCCCGAGCGGTGGACGCCGACATCGATCGAGCCTGGAATGCGGTGCGAGACGCTGCCTACGGGCGCATCCACGTGTTCCTCGCCACGTCCCCCATACACATGGAGCGCAAGCTGGGTATGACTCCGGACGAAGTCCGCGCCGCCGTCAAGGACGGCGTCGCCCGGGCCCGCAGCTACTGCGAGGACGTCGAGTTCTCTCCGGAGGATGCCACGCGTTCCGACCCCGAGTTCGTCGTCGACGTCTGCAGCCTCGCCGTCGACGCCGGGGCCACGACGATCAACATTCCCGACACGTGCGGGTTCGCCACACCGGGCGATTACGCCACCCTGATCAGGACCGTGGTCGACGAGGTCGCCGACGGGCGCAGCGACGTGATCGTCTCGACCCACTGCCACAACGATCTCGGGTTGGCGGTTGCCAACGCGCTCGCCGCCGTGGAGGCCGGCGCTCGTCAGATCGAGGGGGCCATCAACGGACTCGGAGAGCGGGCCGGCAACACCTCCCTCGAGGAGGTGGTGATGGCGCTCGTGGTGCGAAGCGATCGATACGGCGTCGAGGTCGGGATCGACACCACCCAGATCTACCCGACGTCGACCGAAGTGGCCGAGATCAGCGGCTATCCGGTCCAATACAACAAGGCGGTGGTCGGGCGCAACGCCTTCGCCCACGAGTCCGGCATTCACCAGCACGGGGTGCTCCGGGAACGAACCACCTACGAGATCATGGATCCGACTGCCGTGGGCCAGGAAGGCTCGACGATCGTGCTGGGCAAGCACTCGGGCCGGGCCGCTTTCCGCGACGCTCTGGAGCGGAGCGGGGTAACGGTGCACGACGCCACCTTTCAGCGCGCCTTCGCCCGGTTCAAGGAGCTGGCCGACGGCGGCGGAATCTTCAGCTCGGAAGACGCGGCCCAGATAGTGGCCTCGTTGGATTAGCACACAAAGGAGGAATACCCATGAACAGCAACGGACACATCGACGTAATGGCCCAACAGGTGTCACAACAGGTGACTGCCGGACGGAGGGTGGAGCCCCGTCCCTGGGCAAAGGTGGCGGCGCGAGAACTCACGATCGAATACGAGCCCGAGGACTACCCAGAGGTTGGGGCCGCCTTCGAGGCGTACTGCCGGCTCATCGGCGTACACGCCCGCTTGGCCGGCTATAGCGTGCGCCCGGTTCGCGCCGATGCCCATACAACGGCCCAGGTGACGGCGACGGTCCAGGTCGATGGTCAGGTCTGTGTGGGCAGCGGTTCCGGCGACGATGTGGTCACCGGATCGGTGCGCGCCTTTGCCGCCGCCCTGGAACGGAGCAGCTGAGCCAAGGCCGTCGAACTCCAGACACCAATGCGAATTGCTCTGCTCCCCGGAGACGGAACCGGTCCCGAGGTGATCGCCGAAGCTGTGAAGGCGCTCGACGCAGCAGCGCTTCGCTTCGACCTCGAGCTGGAGTACGAGCACTACGACCTGGGCGGCGAGCGCTATCTCCGCACCGGTGATGTGCTTCCCGATCCCGTGCTCAAGGAGCTGGGGAAAGCCGACGCCATCCTGCTCGGCGCAATAGGGCATCCCGACGTCGCACCGGGCATCCTCGAACACGGAATCATCCTCCGGCTGCGTCGCGAGCTGGACCAGTACGTCAACCTGCGGCCAGTGAAGCTCTACCCGGGAGTCGCCGGCCCGCTGCGGGACGCCACCCCGGCCGACGTCGACTTGGTGGTAGTGCGCGAGAACACCGAGGGCCTCTACTCGGGCATCGGCGGCTTCGTCGGTCGCGGCTCCTGGCGGGAAGTGGCCATCGAGGAATCGGTCAACACCCGCTTCGGCGTCGAGCGCTGCGTGCGCTACGCATTCGAGCTGGCCCGGAGCCGGCCCCGGCGCGCCCTCACGTTCTGCGGCAAGTCCAACGTCTTGGTGCACGCCCATGACCTGTGGCAGCGCGTCGTGGACGAGGTGGCCGCCGAGTATCCCGACGTGACGAGCGACTACGCCAACATCGATGCGGCCTGCGCCTGGATGGTGCAGCAGCCGCAACGCTTCGATGTCATCGTCACCGACAACATGTTCGGCGACATCATCACGGATCTCGGCGCTGCCATTCAGGGTGGCCTCGGCATCGCGGCCGGGGCCAACCTCAATCCCGACGGCGTCTCGATGTTCGAGCCGATCGGAGGAACGGCTCCCGACGTCGCCGGCAAGGGCCGGATCAATCCCTTGGCCGCGATCGTCGCAGCCGCTCTGCTGCTGTCGCACAACGGCCACGAGGACGAGGGCGCCGCTATCGAGAATGCGGCGGCCAGGATGGCAGGCTTGCTGCCATCGCTTGCCGCAGGCGAGATGGGCATGTCGACTGCCGAGCTGGGAAATCGGGTGGCCGAGCTGGTGGCGACCGGATCGTGAGCGCGCCCCGCACCCTGGTGGAGAAGATCTGGGACGATCACGTCGTCGTCTCCGGAGGAGAGGGGGAGCCCGATCTCCTCTACGTCGACCTCCACCTCGTGCACGAGGTCACTTCTCCCCAGGCATTCGACGGACTCCGGCTGGCGGGGCGGACCGTGCGCCGGCCCGACCTCACGCTGGCTACGGTCGACCACGCCGTCCCGACCACCCACCGGGCCGCCGGCATCGCCGATCCCCTCTCCCGACGACAGGTAGAGGCCCTCGTCGAGAACTGCCGCGCCGCCGGCATCACGCTGTTCGGCCCCTCCGACCGGCGCAACGGAATCGTCCACGTCATCGGGCCGGAACAGGGACTGACCCAGCCGGGAACGACAATCGTGTGTGGGGACAGCCACACCTCCACCCACGGGGCTTTCGGGGCGCTGGCATTCGGCATCGGCACCACCGAGGTGGAGCACGTGCTCGCCACCCAGACCATCAGGCAGCGCAAGCCGCGCTCGATGGCGATCACCATCGACGGAACGATGCCGAAGGGAGTAACCGCCAAAGACCTGGTGTTGGGCATCATCTCTCACATCGGCGTCGGCGGCGGCGCCGGGCACGTCATCGAATACCGGGGGGAAGCCATCCGCAGCCTCTCGGTGGAGGAACGAATGACGGTATGCAACATGTCGATAGAGGCGGGAGCCCGCGCCGGGCTCATCGGTCCCGACGAGTCAACGTTCGCCTACCTCGAACGCCGCCCCTACGCCCCCACCGGCGCGGAGTGGGAAGACGCGCTCGCCTACTGGCGTTCGCTGCCCACCGACGACGGTGCCAGGTTCGCAACCGAGGTCGTCCTCGACGCGTCCCGGATGGACCCGTACGTCAGCTGGGGCACCAACCCGTCCCAGACCGTCCCGGTCACGGGGACTGTGCCGGGGCCGGAGGCGTTCGACGACCCCCACGAGCGAGAGGCGGCCGCCCGGGCTCTGGCGTACATGGCGCTGGAGCCGGGGACTCCGATCACCGACGTCCGCGTCGACCGGGTGTTCCTGGGCTCGTGCACCAATGCCCGGATCGAAGATCTGCGCCGAGCTGCTGCCGTCGTAGCCGGACGCAAAGTACATCCGCACGTGTCGGCCCTGGTCGTTCCGGGATCGGGTCTGGTCAAAGAGCAGGCCGAAGCCGAGGGGCTCGATCGTGTGTTCACCGACGCCGGGTTCGAGTGGCGAGAGCCGGGTTGCTCGATGTGCCTGGGGATGAACCCCGACATCCTCGCCCCCGGCGAGCGTTGCGCCTCGACGTCCAACCGCAATTTCGAGGGCCGCCAGGGCCAGGGAGGGCGCACCCATCTCGTGAGCCCGCCCATGGCCGCCGCGGCCGCCGTTGCCGGCCACTTCGTGGATATCAGGGAGTGGGACGGATGAAACGGGTCACCGACATCGTGGGGACGATGGCACCGTTGCCGAGGTCCCACGTCGACACCGATCAGATCATCCCCAAGCAGTTCCTCAAGCGGCTCGAACGTACCGGCTTCGGGCAATACCTCTTCTACGACTGGGCCCACGATCACGATGGAAACGCCGATCCCGATTTCGTGCTCAACCGGCCCGAACATCGCAGCGCCACGGTCCTGGTCACCGGCCCCAACTTCGGAACGGGCTCGTCGCGCGAGCATGCCCCATGGGCCCTCGCCGACTGGGGATTTCGCGCCATAGTCGCTCCTTCCTTCGGCGACATCTTCCGCAACAACTGTCACAAGGTCGGGCTCCTCACCGTGGAGCTTCCCGCTGAAGTCACGACATCCCTCCTCGAGCTGGCCCGGGCCCAGCCCGCCGCCGAGATCTCGATCGACGTCAACCGACAAGTGGTCACCGCCCCGGGAGTCGAGGCCGGCTTCGGGATGGATCCGTACGTCAAACGCATGCTCACGCACGGTCTCGACGAAGTGGGCCTCACCCTGGAAAACGAGAGCCAAATCAGCCGCTACGAAATGGCCCGCCCGGCCCACAAACCGGTCCTCTAGACGTAGTCGAGCCAGTCGCGATGGTCGGGCAGCCGACCCGATACCGCGTCCTGGAAGAGAGACTGGGCCCGGCGAGTGATCGGCCCCGGCTCGCCGCCGCCGATGGAGTGGCCGTCGACTTCGCGGATGGGGGTGACCTCGGCGGCGGTGCCCGTGAAGAACAGTTCATCCGCTCCGTACAGCTCGTCGGGAGAGAGCGATTCCTCGACTACTTCACGGCCATCTTCGGCGAGCAGGGTCATCACCGATTGCCGGGTGATGCCGTCCAAGCAACCATCGGTGAGAGGGGGTGTGAGCACTTTGCCGTCGGCGACCGCAAAGAGGTTCTCTCCGCTGCCCTCGGAAACCATGCCATCGGTCGTGAGGAGGATCGCCTCGTCGTATCCGGCCTTCACTGCCTCTAGGTTGGCCAGGATGGCATTGATGTAGGGACCGGTGGCCTTGGCAGCGGGAAATGCCTGGGGCGAGATGCGCGCCCAGGATGAGATCTTCGTCCGGATGCCGTAGCGGAGGCCATCCTCCCCCATGTAGGCGCCCCACCCGAACACGATGATTGCCGACCGCAGACGCGCCCGGGTCGGGTTGAGCCCAATCGTCCCCAACTCGTAGAAGACTATGGGCCTCACATACCCAGAGGAGAGTTCGTTGACGACCACCGTCTCTTTGGCGGCGGCGACCAGCTCATCGACCGACCACTCCAGCGGCATCGAATAGGCATCGGCCGAGCGTCGCAGCCTCTCCATGTGGTCCCGGAGCCGGAAGATGGCCGTTCCATCCTCATTCCGGTAGGCACGAATGCCCTCGAACACGCCGGTGCCGTAGTGGAGGGCGTGGCTGAGGACGTGCACCTGGGCATCTCCCCACGCGATCAGCTCGCCGTCCATCCAGATGAGCTCTGTCGGCTCCACGCCCGCTTCCTCTCCTCGGCCGTGTCGTCTCCCGAGGCAGGCCAGCGTAGTCCGACCGCCCTCCGGCGTTGGAGTTCCCGCACCGCAGACAGGGCATCACGCGAGAGAGGCCCCCTGGGCGAGGGGGCCTCTCTCTCGGTGCGGAAACAGAGGGCGGGCTAGAGGGGAGAGGGGGAGGGGCCCTAGCTGCACCCCTTGGTGTTTCCGCAATTCTCTACTCGAAGCGCAGCCGCACTCCTTTCTCTACGGCCCGGACGATCCCGGCGGGCGGATCATCTCCGAAGTGCCGCCGCCACGCCCGGCGAATTTCGGCGGTGGTGCGTCCCCCATAGCCGTGCAGGAACCGGTCGAACTCTTCCTGGAGAATGGGCGAGGCCATCTTCGCTATCTCCCGGTCCAGCCGCTCGCGCCGGCGTCGTTCCCACTCGACGACGGACGTCATCAGCTGCACCCCATGCTGTTGCCACAATTCAGACATCGGTAGCACGAGCCGTTACGAACGGTGATGTGCCCGCAGGTGTCACACAGCGGAGCATCTCCCATGAGGTCTCCCAGCGCCCAGGCCATCGGGTCTGCAGCCGGGAGCGCCGCACCGGGAGCCGCACCAACCGCGACGGCCGCCTCGACCTTCGCGGCAGCGCTCTCGACCCTTGCGGCGGCCATCTCGACCTCCGCCTGGGTGAGCAGATTCACCGCCTTCTTGCTCTGTCCGTTGGGCCGGTGGCCATCGGGACCGTTGCCGTGGGGAGCGAAGGGATCCCCATCGACGAAGGCGACGGCTTCCTTGACCGCCTCGACATCGGCTTCGGCGGCCGCCTCCTCGAGGTCGAGCTGGACACCGGCGTCCACGGCGACCCCCTTGGGCGGCTCGGGCAGTTCGCTCTCGGCGGGTGGCACCTGGACCAGATCGGTTCGTCCCAGGTACTCGAGGCCGAGGGCCCGGAAGACGTAGTCGATGATCGAGTTGGCCATCTTGATGTTGGGGTGGCCCTCGACCATTCCCCGCGGCTCGAAGGTGTGGAAGGTGAAGGTGTCCACGAACTCGTCGAGCGGCACGCCGTACTGGAGGCCCTTGGAAACGGCGATGGCGAAGCACGAGAGCACGCCGCGCAGCGTCGCCCCCTCCTTGGCCAGATCGATGAACAGCTCGCCGATGCTCCCGTCGTCGTATTCACCGGTGCGCAAGAACACCTTGTGGCCGCCGATGCGAGCCTCCTGGGTCCAGCCGTTGCGCTTGGCAGGAAGCAGGAACCGAGGCCGGACCGCGCCGGCGTACGCCGCAGTGGGGCTGACCCCCGGCGCGAACAGGCCGGTGACGACCCGAGCCTCGCTCTCCAGAGCGTCGGCCAGCTCCTCGTCTCCGTCCTCCGTCTCGGGCGCCTCATCGGCGGTGGCCGACAGCGGCTGGGAAGCCTTGGATCCGTCCCGGTAGAGGGCCATCGCCTTCAGTCCCAGCTCCCAGGACAGCAGGTAGGACTCCTCGATCTCTCGGACCGTGACCTCGTTGGGCATGTTGATGGTCTTGGAGATGGCGCCCGAGATGAAGGGCTGGGCGGCCCCCATCATCCGGATGTGCCCGGTGTGATGGATGAAGCGCCGGCCGTGCTTGCCGTTCTTGTTGGCCGTGTCGAAGACCGGCAGGTGCTCGAGGCGGAGACCAGCTGCTCCCTCGATGGCCTGGCGGCCGCAAATGGCGTCATTGGCCTCGGCGATCTGCTGCCTGGTGAAGCCCAGAGCGGCCAGGACATCGAAGTCGTATGCACCGTAGACGTCCTCGGTGAAGCCGAGTCGCTCCAGAGCCTCGTGGCCCAGCGTGAAGAGGCTGAAGGCGTGGCGCAGGTCGAATACGCCGGGAAGCTGAGCCTCGATGCGGGCGATCTCGTCGGCGTGCAGCCCTTTGGCGGCCAGCGACTCCTTGTTGATGTGGGGCGCACCGGCCAGCGTCATCGAGCCCACTACGTAAGTGGTGATGTCGGCGATCTCGGCATCCGAGTAGCCCAAGCGGCGCAGGGCCGGCTCCACCGATTGATTGACGATCTTGAAGTACCCGCCCCCGGCCAGCTTCTTGAACTTCACCAGGGCGAAGTCGGGCTCGACCCCAGTGGTGTCGCAGTCCATCTGGAGGCCGATGGTCCCGGTGGGTGCGAGCACCGACACTTGGGCATTGCGGTACCCGGCCGCCTCACCGCGCTCCAGGGCCACGTCCCAGGCCTCCCGGGCCGCCTTGAGCAGGTCGGGCGGGCACACGTCGGCGTCGATGCCCACGACGGGAACGGAAACGCCCTCGTACTCGTCTTCGTCGTAGGCAGCTCTGCGGTGGTTACGGATCACCCGCAGCATCGCCTCCCGGTTCTCGGCGAATCTGGCGAAAGGACCTACGGCTGCTGCGATCTCTGCCGAGGTGGCGTAGGCGTGGCCGGTGAGGATGGCGGTCAAGGCACCGGCCAGCGCCCTGCCCTCGTCGGTGTCGTAGGGGACGCCCTGGCGCATCAGCAGCGAGCCGAGGTTGGCGTAACCGAGGCCCAATGTCCGGTAGTCATACGAACCCTGGGCGATCTCCTTCGACGGGAATTGGGCCATCGTCACCGAGATCTCCAGAGCCAGCGTCCACAGGCGGATGGCATGCTTGTAGGACTCGACGTCGAACGTGCCGGTGTCGTCGTCGTAGAACTTGGTGAGGTTGAGGCTGGCCAGATTGCAGGCCGTGTTGTCGAGGAACATGTACTCCGAGCACGGATTGGAAGCTCGGATGCGACCCCCGGCCGGGCAGGTGTGCCACTCGTTGATGGTCGTGTCGAACTGGACGCCGGGATCGGCGCACTCCCAGGCTGCTCGGGCGACGCGGTGCCACAGGTCCCGAGCCTTGACCGTCTTGACGACTTCTCCGGTCGTGCGAGCGGTGAGCTCCCACACCCCGTCGTTGCCCACCGCCTCCACGAATTCGTTGGGTATGCGTACCGAGTTGTTGGAGTTCTGTCCCGATACCGTCTGGTAAGCCTCGCCGTTGAAATCGGCGGGGTAGCCCGCGGCAATGAGGGCCCGCACCTTGCGCTCCTCATCGACCTTCCAAACGATGAAGTCTTCGATGTCGGGATGGTCGAGGTCCAAGATGACCATCTTGGCGGCCCGCCGGGTGGTGCCCCCCGACTTGATCGCCCCGGCGGCCCGATCTCCGACCCGGAGGAACGACATCAGTCCGGACGACTTGCCGCCCCCCGATAGCGGTTCACTCTCGGCTCGTATCGAGGAGAAGTTCGTGCCCGTGCCCGAGCCGAACTTGAAGAGGCGGGCCTCCCGTACCCAAAGGTCCATGATGCCGCCCTCGTTGACGAGGTCGTCCCGCACGCTCTGGATGAAGCAGGCGTGGGGGGCCGGCCGGCTGTAGCTGTCCGGGGATGCCGTCACCTCGCCGCTGTCGGGGTCCACGTACCAGAAGCCCTCGGCGGTACCGGTGATGCCGTAGGCGTGGTGAAGCCCGGTATTGAACCACTGAGGACTGTTGGGAGATCCCATCTGATGAACGAGCATGTAGTTCATCTCGTCCTCGAAGGCCTGGGCATCCTCAGCGGATGCGAAGTAGCCGTTTTCCTCGCCCCAGCAACGCCAGGTGGCGGCCAGTCGGGCGATCGTTTGACGGGCCGAGCGCTCGGGCCCGGTCACCTGGCTGCCGTCGGCGTCCAGGATCGGGTCGCCCTTTTCGTCGTACAGGGGAACGCCCGCCTTGCGGAAGTACTTGGAGACGATGATGTCGGAGGCGACTTGCGACCAAGCGGCGGGGACCTCGGCTCCCTCCATCTCGAACACGACCGAGCCGTCGGGATTGGTGATGCGGCTGTCGCGCTTCTCCCACTCGACGGTGGCGAACGGATCCTGGCCCGCGGCGGTGAACCTCCGCTCGATCTGCAGTCCCTCGGTCATCGGCGCCACTCCTCCTTTTTCTCCGCCGGCGAAGCCCCCTCAGCTTCTCTTATCCACAGCTACAAGATGTGGTGGTGGGGAAGTAGCTGGACCACAGCATCTTGCGGTGCCAGGACCGCAATCATAATCACATCAATGTGATTACGTCAAGGGTATTTGCATGATCTTGCGGTCGAGGTTTGTAGCCCTCCCCCCGGCGACGGTCAAGGGAGGCCGCTGGTTTTGTTTCGCGAGGGCCCGGTTTCTTTCGCGAAGCGGCTCGCCGCGAGGTAGAAAGCCGACGGACATCGAGACGTCCTGAGCAGAGGCGGCCATCACGGATCCCATGACCCTCACCGACCGGACCGTTTTCATCTCCGGAGCCACCGGATTCCTGGGCCGGGCCCTGACCCGCCGCCTGGTGGCCGAGGGTGCCCGGGTCCGCGCCCTGGCCCGCTCCGAGGAGAGAGCCCGGCGACTGCCCGCCGACAGCGATGTCGTCTACGGGGACATCACCGACGAAGCCTGCATGAGCGAACTGGTCGCCGGCTGCGACCTGGTCATCCACGCTGCGGCGGCCATGGGCGGTTCGCTCTCCCATCAGCGTCACACCAACGTCGAGGGAACCGCCAATGTGTTGGGCGCAGCCGCGGCCGCCGGAGCGGCCCGGGCCGTCCACATCTCGTCGATCGCCGCCTACGGGTTCACCGCCGCTACCTACCCGGAGGAGACCGAGCTCGCCCCGTCTGACCATGCCTACTCGACGAGCAAAGCAGAAGGAGAGCACGCCGCTCGAGAGATCGCTGCACGCCGGGGCCTCGAGGTGGCCATCATCCGCCCGGCCGGCATCTTCGGTCCCGAGGCCGGCTATTGGACCAAGGGCTATTTCAAGCGGGTCCGCCGCCGACCGATCGTCTTCGTCGGCAGCGGCCGGGGAACTCTCCCGGTGATATTCGTCGATGACGTCGTCGATCTGTGCCTCGTCGCCGCCACCCATGCCGCCGCCACCAATGAAGCGTTCAATTGCGCACTCGATCCGTCGCCCACAGTCAAGGAGTACCACCACGCCTACGGCCGGCTGGTCGGCAACGAGTCGTGGCTGGGCGTTCCCACCGGTCTCCTCCGGGGGGCCACCCGGCTGGCAGCGCCGTTGGCCCCTCGCCACACCTACCTCAAGGAGGCACCGCTGATGCTCGACTATCTCGAGCGAACCAAGCGCTATCCGATGGACAAGGCCCGAGCGCGCCTCGACTGGCAGCCTCGCTACGACCTGGAAGCTGGTGTGGCGGCGTGTGTGCCGTGGCTGCAAGAAGTGGGGCTGCTGGCTCCGGACCGGTAACCTGTGGGGCCCCGATAGGCTTGCGACGAAAGGCATGGGTAACAAGCCGCGCACCCGCGCCAAGACCAAGGCGACCGCCGCCAAGAAGAAGTCGCCGTCCCGCGCCGCCCCACGAGCTACGACGCCGGTCGAGCAGAAGCCGAAACGTCCCTGGGGCAAGTGGCTCATCTGGGGCGGTGGGGCGGTGGGGCTGGTGGTGCTGCTGGCCCTCGCCTTCGGCAGTCTCGGGGGTGGATCCGCCGACCCCCCGGAAGGGATCGAGCGCTACTTCGGCCTGCCTGCGGCCCACACCGATGAGCCGGTCGCCTACGAGCAGTCGCCTCCGGTCGGCGGACTCCACTCCCCCGCCTGGCAGAACTGCGGCTACTACTCGACCCCGATCCCCAATGAGCTCGGCGTTCACTCGTTGGAGCACGGGGTGGTGTGGATCACCTATCAGCCCGAACTCGACCAAGACTCCGTCGACGTGCTGCGCGACTTCGCCGATCAGCCCGAGGTGTTGGTGAGCCCGTACCCGGGCCTGGACGTTCCGGTGGTCGCCTCGACGTGGGGAAACCAGATCCGTCTCGACGGAGCCGACGATCCCCGCCTCTCTCAGTTCGTGATCTCGATGAAGAACGGGCCGGACACTCCCGAACCCAACGGCACATGCACCGGCGGGGTGGGCAACCCGGAGTAGGGAACGGTCCTCGCCGTCAACGAGACGGCCGTCGCCGAGCCCAGGTGTTCGGGGATCCAGTGAGCTCCTGCGGCCCGTTGAGCCCCCTTCCAGAGGTCACCGCACGGCCGGGCAGGGGTTCGCCCGCGAATTTTGTGCGCCCGACGTTTACCTCGGCTTCCACTCGGCGGCCGGCGACCGTGCCACCTCTGTGGCCGCCGGCGACACCACCCCGGTGTGCAGGGGACGCCATTGACCCCTATACCATGGCCGCTCGCCAGGACAGTCCGATGGCTCTCCGGCAGCCATACCGCCCCACAAGCGATCGGCGCCGAACCCTGACCCCCTCGCACTCCCGGTAGGAGCGGACACTGGCTGCAGTGGTGGCCCGGCCGAATCGACCCTCGGAGCGGCAAAAACTGGCTACCAGATAGGGCCTAAAGGCCCTATCTGTGATCCGGCCGTTCATCAACGCTAGGCCCCGTCGACCAACAGGGAGGACGGATTCTGCCGATCGCGACGGCGACTGTTTCGCCGGCCTGTAAACCCTCCGAATCATCCCCCACAGTCCGGGTCACACAAGATGACCAATAGGGACGCCTTGCGATAACAGAACGTCTTGGGAGGAGCCAATGCACCGAGAACACCGACACCGCCCCCTCAGCCGGTACGTCCCCTTGGCGCTGATGGTCGGCCTTCTCCTTGCCCTGGCCAGCTGCAGTGGTGATACCGGTCCTGCCGGTCCTGAAGGCCCCCCCGGTCCTCCCGGTCCTGAGGGGCCCCCCGGTCCTGCCGCCGAGGCGGCCGTCGCGACCGACCTCACGTGCACCGAATGCCACGAAAGCGGGACGCTCCTCGTCTCCAAGCAGGCGCAGTTGGAGGAGTCGTTGCACGGAGCCGGAGAGGCATTCATACGAGGCGAAAACACCAACTGCGCGGGGTGTCACGGGAGCGAGGGCGCCGAAACGCGCATCGAGGCGGGACTTCCACCGCACGACCCCTCGGTGGAGGGCATAGTCAACGTTTCGCCATATACCTGTCGCACGTGCCACGACATCCACACCACCTACACGGCTGCCGACTTCTCCCTGACCGGGGATGCCCAACCCGCGGAGATGGAGACAACCGGCGGCACGTTCGACGGGGGTCTCGGCAACCTGTGCGCGAACTGCCACCAGATCCGCAACGAGTTGCCGGTGGCGACCGGCGGTGAGATCGAGACCGGTAGCACTCGCTTCGGCACACATCATGGCGTCGAATCACAGATGTTGCTCGGCATCGGCGGACTTGGGGTCACCGGCTCGGAGAGTTTCCACTATGCGGTCGAGAACACCTGCGTCGGCTGCCACATGGGCGAGAGCCGCAATCACACGTTCGAACCCAGCCTGGACAATTGCCAGAGCTGTCATGCCGATCTGGACACCTTCGATCGCAATGGAGTCCAGACCGAGATCGAGGAGATGCTGGCGGAGACCAAGGCTCGATTGAGCGCCGCCGGCATCCTGGTCGACATCGGCGAAGGCGAGGAACTGTCGGAGAACCGGTCGGTCGAGGGCACGTTCCCCGAAGAAGTCGCCAACGCGATGTGGAACTACATGTTCGTCCTCGAAGATCAGAGCAAGGGCGTCCACAATCCGCCGTTCGCCAGGGCCTTGCTGGAGTACGCGCTCGAGGTACTGCCGGAAGCAGTCGTCTCCGAGACCACGACGACGACCACAGCACCCTGACCCCCGAGCCGCCGCCCTGACACTCGACTCGGCGGGTCGCCCGCGGAGTGGTGCTGACAGGCACGGGCGGAGCTCTCGCGGCACCGGTTCTCGTGCAAGCGCCGCAACGATCAGCGGCCTTCACCGGTTCGGAGGAGACCCTCCGCCACCGGACGAGGACGCTCGGTCACGGTCGACTGTCCGCAGAAGCGCGAAAAATCACCCGCCAATAGAGCCATAGGCCCCTATCGATGAGCCGGCGTTTTGTCGACACTGTGTCTGGTACCAAAAGCAGGGAGGACGGGTCGTGCGACGGCACAGCAAGTTGCTCTCATTCGGGGCAGTTCTGATCGCGTTCTCGCTGGTGTTGGCGGCGTGCGAAGATGGGGCAGCCGACACTACAGCCGCGCCCGAAACGGCCGCCCCGGAGGAGACCGAGGCGGCTCCCGAGACCACCGCTGCCGAGGCGCCCCCGGTCGCGGCCGCCGAGGTCACAGTCCCCTTCCTCGAAAGATGGACGGGGTCGGGCCACAACGACGTCAACGCCGAGGCATTCCGCCACTGGGACGAGGACGACCCGCCGGTGATACCGTCGACGTGTGCCAGATGCCACAGTCAAACAGGCCACCTCGACTTCCTCGGTGTCGACGGCAGCGCCTTCGGCTCGGTCGAAGCCGACGTCGATCCGGGGACCACGATTTCGTGCGTGACGTGCCACAACGACGTCACTCTGACCCTCGACTCGGTGGAGATGCCGTCCGGGTTGGTCCTCACCGGCCTCGGACGCGAGGCCCGGTGCATGAACTGCCACCAGGGGCGGCACTCGACCGTCAGCGTGAACGCCGCCATCGAGGAGGCCGGTGCCGACGATGACGAGGTGAGCGAGGATCTCGGCTTCCTCAACATCCACTACTACGCCGCCGCCGCATCGAAGTACGGCACCGAGGCCAAGGGCGGCTATGAGTACGACGGCAAGACCTACGACGCCTTCTTCACCCATGTGGAGGGTTACACCGCGTGCCATCAGTGCCACGACCCACACACCCTCGAGCTCAAGCTCGACGAGTGCGCCACTTGCCACAGCAACCCGGTGCTGGCCGACGGCGGAGGCGTGGTCGTAGACCTGCAGACCACCGAAGACCTCAAACAGAACCGGATGCCCGGCTCCCAGGTCGACTACGACGGAGACGGAGACATCACCGAGGGCATGCCGTTCGAGCTCGAGGGACTGAGAGAGAAGCTCCTGGAGGCCCTACAGCTGTACGCCGAAGAGGTGTCCGGTACGCCGATCGTCTACGACAGCGCCGCCTACCCGTATTTCTTCATCGACACGGACGGCGACGGCGAGGTGGACGGAGACGAGGCGGCGTTCCCCAACCAGTACAACGCCTGGACGCCACGGCTCCTGAAGGCGGCCTACAACTACCAGTTCTCGCTCAAGGACCCGGGCAACTTCGCCCACGGCGGCAAGTACCACATCCAGCTGATGTACGACTCGATCGAGAACCTCAACGAAGCGCTAAGCACTCCAGTATCTCTTGAGGGCATGAGCCGGATCGACCATGGGCACTTCGCCGGTTCCGAGGAGGCGTTCCGTCACTGGGACGAGGATGATCCGGCGGTGGTGCCCGGCGGCGGGCCCTACATGTGCGCTCGTTGCCACTCTGCCGGCGGCCTGCCCCTGTTCCTCGAGCAAGGTGTCGTCATAAACCAGCCGCCGACCAACGGCTTCCTGTGTTCGACGTGCCACAACGATCTGGAGACGTACACTCGCCACGAGGCCCTGGAGGTCACGTTCCCCAGCGGGAAGACGGTCGACAGCGGTGACCCGGATGCCAACCTCTGCATGACCTGTCACCAGGGCCGCGAATCGGCGGTGAGCGTCAACAACGTGATCGGCGACACTCCCGACGACACGGTGAGCGAGGATCTCCGGTTCGTGAACATCCACTATTTCGCGGCCGGTGCCACTCTGTTCGGCACCGAGGCGATGGGCGGCTACGAATACGAAGGCAACACCTACGCGGGCCGCCGTGAGCACGTCGAGCCGTTCGACACCTGCACCGAGTGCCACGACCAGCACAAGCTCGAGGTCAAGGTCCAGGAGTGCTCCGCATGTCACAGCGACGTCGCCGCGTTCGAAGACCTCAAGGACATCCGATTGACCGAAGGGGACTTCGACGGCGATGGCAACGAGGCCGAGGGCATCTATGGAGAGATCGACACCCTCAAGGCCGCCCTCCTCGCCGCGATACAGGACTACACGGTCGCGACCGAGGGGGTGGACCCGGTGATCTATTCCTCAGCCGCCTATCCGTACTTCTTCATCGATTCCGATGGCGATGGCGAACCCGACGATGAGGAGGCAGCCTTCGACAACCGATACGTCACCTGGACGCCCAGGCTGCTGAGAGCTGCGTACAACTACCAGTACGCCTCCAAAGACCCCGGTGGGTTCGCCCACAACCCGGCGTACGTGCTGCAGCTGCTGTACGACTCGCTCGCCGACATCGGTGGAGACACCAGCGGAATGACCAGACCGTAGCCTCACCTCGCAGAGGAGAGAGAGGCCGGGCGAATGGGCCCGGCCTCTCTCGCGGAAGTACGGCCTCGGCGCGCCGAGATGGGAAATGAGCCCTGGTCAGACCTGGACGTCGGAGTCCGACCGGTCCCTCTTCTGTGTTCTCAGCCAAGCCAGTCCTGCGGAGATCACCACCACAGCGCCGACGATGACAGCCACGATCACAAACAGGCCCACTCCGCCGCCCTCGTCCGGCTGAGCCACATCCCGCAGAGACAGGACGTACTGGGCCACTGCCTGGACCTGGCCGGAGTCGAGCTCTCCCTCGAATGCCGGCATTTCGGGACCGTGACCACCGAAGATTTGCGAGATCACGTGGTTCACCGAGAGATCGGATTCGCGCAACGAGGGCCCGATGCCTCCTTCGCCCTGAACTCCATGACACGGCGCACATTCGGCCTCGAACAGCTCTTGCCCGGTCGGCCCGGCAGCGCCCTCTTCGACTTCGACGACCAGCGACTCCCGGACGTAGGCGATCAGCGCCTGGATCTCATCGTCGGTGAGCGTAGCGGCAAAGCCGGGCATGGAGCCGGCGCCGTCGGAGACCAGCGCCAGCAGCTCTTCGTTCGAAAGAGCCGCAGTCTGCAGGGAGGGTCCCACCCCCCCCGAGCCATCGGCGGCGTGGCAACCGGCACATTGCTGGGAGTAGAGCTCGGCCCCGGCCGGTTCTGGTTGGGCGATCTCCGCCGGCTCGAGCCCGGCGGTGTAAGTGGCCACCGCCTGAATCTCATCGCCGGACAGAGTCTCTGAGAAGCGAGGCATGGGCCCTCGCCCTTCCGCCACCAGCAAGACCATCTCACTGAAGGAGAGGTCGGACTCCGTCAGGGATGGACCGGTACCTCCGGAACCGTCGGCGCCGTGACAAGCGGCACAATGCTGGGAAAAGAGCTCGGCCCCCGCTTCCGCGGCGCTCGGCTCCTCCGTCGCCGCCCGCAGCCCGGCAACGTAGTCGGCGACACCCTCGATCTCCTCCGGGCCGAGCGTGGCAGCGAAAGCCGGCATACCGCCACGCCCCTCGGTGATGAGGGTCGAGAGCTCCTGTCGTGGCAGAACACTCGTCTGCAGGTTGGTGCCGACCCCGCCCTCGCCCTCGAGGCCGTGGCAAGGCGCACACTGCTCCACGTAGACCTGTTCCCCTATGGCCTCGATGGATCTGAGGCCGACGGTGAAATCCGTCACGGCGGCGAGCTGGTCGGCGGTGAGGGTGGGGCCGAAGGCCGGCATGGCCCCCTGCCCCTGACCGATGATGTCCAGTGCCTCGGCGTCCGTCAGGTTGCTTTGCTGTAGTCCCGGGCCGATCCCGCCCTCGCCATCGGCACCGTGACAGGGGGCACACTGCTGTCTGTAGATCTCCTGGGCGACGAATGTGTCCAGGAAGGAGGCCATCGCAGCGATCTGGTCGGCGGTGAGGGTCGCGTCGAATCCCGGCATGCCGCCGCGGCCCTCCGTGATGAGATCCACTCGCTCGGGCAACGTGAGCGTGCTCTCGGTGAAGGCGGGCCCCACGCCGCCTTCGCCGTCCGCGCCATGGCAGGCAGCGCATTGCTCGGCGTAGATCGGCTCGGAGTCTTCATCGATGTCATCGATCTGGTACTGGAGCTCTGAAGAGAGGGCTCTGGCGGTCGGTAGATCCTGCTTCGGGGTGGCGGCACCGGCCGCTGCTGCGGCACCGGCTACGGCCAATGCGACCGCAACCAGCGCGGACGCCCCGAAGAGGAACAATCTCGGGGCCTGCCGTTTCCGATCCATGCTCACTCCGGAGCTCCGCCCAGGATCCAGTCAACGATCGTGTGAATGTCCTGGTCGGATAGCCGCCCGCCCGGGGGCATCAGCGCTCCCTCGGTCTGGGTTCCCAGGATCTTCTGGGCCAGCAAGCTCTCCTCCGGGCGGCCCGGCACCACCGTCGGGCCGTGGTCCCCGCTCGTCATCACCGACTGGTAGTCGGCGGCGCTCCACCCACCGGCGTCCCCATGGCACACGACGCATTGAGCCCGGAAGATCGGCGCGACATCGTCGGTGTAGGTGGGGGTCGGGTGCTCCTCGGGCGCAGCGAGGGGAGCCGTCGCCTCGGGCTCGCCCACCGTTGTTGCGGGGGACTCCGCCTCGAGGGCCTGGCGAGCTTCCTCGAAGAACGCGTAGATGGCGTCGAGTCCGGGCTCGTTCACTTCGACCTCGGAGTAGGACGGCATCAGCCCCCGGATCCCCGAGCGAACCACATCGCCGAGCCAGTCCCGGCTGACCAGCGCGGGAGACGCCGCGGCAACAGCGCCCTCGGCCTCGAGACCGTGACACCCGGCGCAGCCCTTGCTCACGAACAAGAGCCGACCGTCCTCCACGAGATCCCCAGTGAAGCTGCCTGCGGCGAGTCCGGGCCCCGGATACAGATAGGAGGCGTTGGTATAGGCCACCACGGTGCGGTCGTAGCCCTCCGGGTTGAGGTTGGCATGGGTATCGGGGCTTCTCACCAGGAGAACCAGCAAGCCGAGGCTCAGCACGATCATGATCCCGGCCACCAGCACCGCCAGATTGAAGTGGTGCCTGCTGGCCCATCCCTCCCGGCGACCTTCGGCCAGCGCGTCGGAGACGCCCCTGCCTTCCTCATGGGCCCGGGAAACCACGACGACCCGGAAAGCGGCGAAGATCATGATCGCCCAAACGGAGCCGATGAGGACCACCAGCAGCCAGCCTCCGATCCCGGGGATCCGAATTCCGGCCTCCGACGTGACCAATTGCCGGGTGGCCAGAACCGGGACCGTGACCGATTCCGGCTCGGCACCCGGTTGAGCCACTGCCTCGGCACGGATCGTGTGCTGACGGCTGACCAAGAAGGAGACCGGAAACGTGGCCACCCCGATCTCGTTGGTGGTGACCGTGCCCAGCTCGACGTCACCGATGACCCCGGCGAATGCCGCATCGGTGAAGAACGTTATCGGTATCCCGTCGGCGGGCTCTCCGTCTTCCGCCCAGTACACTGCGGCGGTGATCTGAAGCGACTCCCCGAGGGTCGCCTCCTCGGGAGCAGTGAGCTCGATCACGAGATGGTCGGCTGCCGCCCCTCCCTGGAGTAGAGACAACGCCGCGCCCACCAAGACGGTCAGCGAGATCGCCCGCCTACGCCAGCGTTTCATGACGGTGCTCCTTCCGAAAGCGTACCGGCAACCGGCTCGGCGACCGCCGGGGCTGTGACCTTCTCACGCTCCTCCGTCATCTCGTACACCGCCATGATCGGGAACGCCTTGACGAACAGGGTCACCAGCAGGGCGAAGAAGGCAAAGCCGCCCAGGGTGATCATCCACTCGACCCAGGTCGGGGCGTAGTTGGCGGGCTCGTACGGCATGAGCGGCGCTCGCAAACCGGTAACGACGATGAAGTAACGCTCCACCCACATCCCGGCATCCACCAGGATCGCAGCGACGACGACCCCCCAAATCGTGCGCGTCGGTGGCAGCACCATGAGCGCGATGGGAACGATCAGGCCGCCGATGAAGTAGAACCAGAAGTACGGGGCGAACTCGGCAACGAAGAGCTGGCGAAAGATGAACTCCGAGCCTTCCTCGAACTTGAAACCGGAGGTGACGTACTCGGAAACGTTGGCATAGATCATCACCGCCGCCATGGTCGCCATCAGGTAACCGAGGTAAAGGAAGTGCTTTTGGGTGATGTACTCCTCGAGGCGATAGACCCGCCGCAGGATCGCCATCATGAGGATCAGCGTGGCGATCCCCGAAAAGATGGCCCCCGCTACGAAGAAGAAGCCGAAGATGGCGCTGTTCCACGCCTCCCGCAGCGTCATGGCGAATATCCACGACACGACGGTGTGCACCGACACGGCTATCGGGATGATGAGGATCATCATGATCGAGATAGACGTGTGCAGCTTGGACTTCTGGCGCTCGGTCCCCTTCCAGTTGATGGCGAGGTGCCGGTACCAGAAGATCCGCCACGCCGAGACTCGACCCTTGAGCCGATCGCGGAACAGGGCCAGGTCCGGAATCATCGGCAAGTACAGGTACACCATGCTGGCCACGAGGTAGGTGGAGATCGCCAGCACATCCCAAACGATCGGTGACTGCCACCGTCCGTGCACCAGGACGCTGAGCAGTCGGTCGGGACGACCCAGGTCGACGACGACGAACAGCGCACCGGTCAGCAGAGCCACGGTGGTGATGAACTCGGCCATGCGAGTGACCGGCGTCCTCCACGTGGCGTTGGACACCCGCAAGATGGCAGAGATGAGGGTGCCGGCATGGCTGATGCCGATGAAGAACACGAACATCGTGATGTAGAGGCCCCATGAGATGCGGTCTCGCATGCCGGTCACCACGAGGCCGTCGCGAATCTGGACCGACCAGGCATACACGGCCACGGCGAGGATCGCCATGAGTCCGGCCACGACGAGGTAGTAGGCACGGGTAGTCGTCCGAGCCGGTTCGAGGGTCGTTTCCTCGAGTCGCCGCTGCCAGTCGGTCAGCGGCTCCATTGGTCGCTCCCCTCGACGGGCCTCGTCCACGGCCAGTGCACCGGCAACAGACCCTCATCGGTCGTGAGGCGTCCGACCGCCTCACCGTGGCCGGGAATGTAGAACACCCGCGGCTTGGTGCCCAGTTCTTCCTTGAGGACAAAGGCGTCGTTCTCCGCCACGAACTTGGACACCGCAACCACGCTCACGCCGTTGGAGGCGACGTCCTCCTCGAGATCCCCGTAGTAGATGGCCTGATTCGGACACGCCTGCACGCAATAGGGGAGCGTGCCCGCCCGAACCATGTCGGGACAGAAGTCGCACTTCATGACGGTGCCCTTGACGGCCGGCGTCTGTACTTCCAGGTCGTAGTCTGCTGTGAGGGCCTCGGGAGGTATGGGCGGGTCGCCCCAATTGAAGAACCGGCGATCGTAGGGACACGCCGCCATGCAGATGCGGCAGCCAATACAGCGGTCCTGGTCGATGAGCACCAAACCTTCGGGCGTGGAAAACGTGGCTGCCACCGGGCACACGTTGACGCACGGCGGGTTCTGGCAGTGCTGGCACGGTGTCGGCAGAAATCGAGTGCCCTCACCCGGCAGCTCCTCCTCGAATACCTCGATCCACTGCATGGGGGCCGGCGCCAGATGACCCTCGACACAGGACGTCGTGCACCGGGGAGGCGTGCCGACACTCTGACAGCCGTCACAGAATCTGAGGTCGATGATCATCGTCCACTGGCGGACGCGGAAGAAGAACGGCTGGTCCTCCTGGGCCACTACGTTGGAGGCTTCCTGGCCGAGTGCGCGTTCGAGCACCCGCGGGACCGCCTGCAACGGACCGGCGAACAAGGCCGACATGCCGATCAGCCGGAGCGCCGTGCGGCGATCGGTGATCCTCGAACCACCGGCGAACCGGCGCAGCAGGCTCTTGTGGGTTTGTGAAGCGGATGGAGCCGCCTGCCGGGCTCGCTTGTAGAGCAGCGCTATCAGCGCCAGCAAAACCGCCGCGCTCGGCAGAACCAGCCCCGGCCCGCCGACGCCCGAGAGCAAGACCGCCAGGGCCACTGCAACGACGAGTGCACCCGCCCCCACCAGATACGCCCTTCGGGACCCGCCGACGGGCGCTTGCCGAGCTGTACCCATGAGCCTCCTCGCCGCCATGGGCCTACGTTGCGGAGCGTGCGGTAGACGGGGGGGCGTTGACTAGGGGCATTAGCCCCTATCGGCGGGCAACCCTCCCGTTTTGAGCTCTTCTGGGCGCGCCTCCACCTGGGGGGTATGGGGCTGATTTGGGATGCCGAGGTGGGCGCCGGGTCGCCCGGCTAACCGTCGGCCAGGTCCTCGGCCACACCGGCGAGCACTCCCCTCCAGTGAGCACGCATCGCCTCCCGCTCCTCGGCGCCGGCGAGACGCTCCTGGTGAAAGCGGATGGCGGTGCCGCCCGGGGTAGAGCGGACCGTCACCTGAAGGGTGGAGTCGTGGTCCCACCGGGGCGGTCGCCGGGTGAGGCGGATCCGGTCGTGAAGCCGAACGCTGCGCACTTCGCCCTCCGTGCCGTCGGCGGCCCGATACCGACTCCCCTTCTTCCATTCAGGACGCGCCCCAGGCCCCAGCCAGCGGTCGAGCCCGGCGTCGCCGGTGAGGTAGTCCCACACCGCCTCCAGCGGGGCCGAAACGGTGGCCTGCACGCCGATCTGCCACCCGGCGTCCCTGGTCAGGCCAACCGGCCGGTCATCGGTCATGGCCCGACAGTAGCGAAGCGGGCCGGGATCCCCGGTCCCGGTTCCTCTGGGGCTCTCTCGCCGTCCCGTAGGAGCGACGACCCTCGAGACGCCTTCCGAGGCCAGGGGACAAGAAGACGACGCGCCATTTCTTCCCCTCCCGGCTGCGCCGGACTCCCCCCATGTCGTTCGCTGGGGGGAGAAATGGTGCCCGAGGGAGCGCAGCGCAGCTGCTAGGACCCGATAGGACCGACTCGTGCATCTTTCCCAGTACTCAGTACCCAGTACCCTCGGCAGCGCCGCGACCGTTGAGGGACAGACGGCGCCGATCGTGACACCGCGAAACTCAAAGGGGGATCGTTGCCACCGCCGGTTCGGTGAGGCTCCCCAACCACAGCTGACCCTCGTGCTCGCGCACTGAGGTGATCGGCGCGTAGCTGCCCGACGGATCCTGGAGGTTGTGGGTCACCGCTCCCGTCCCCTCGTCGAAGCCCACCACGAAGCCGTAGCGCACCGGCTGGGGCTGCATGCTCTCCGGCAGCCTGGCCACCAGACCGCGCAGCCTGGGTCGGGGCAACAGCACGTCGAGGGGCTTGTTGCGGGGCATGAACATCGCCGCCCAGATCGTCCCTGCCGGGGTCGAGCTGAGGTTGTCGGGGATCCCGGGGAGGTTCGCGACGAGCACCTCCATGCTCCCCTCCTGCGGGCCCGACAGATGGCAGCGGTTGATTCGGTACTCCCCCGTTTCGGCGACGAACACGGAAGTCCCATCGGAGGAGAGGGCGACGCCGTTGGCGAACGACAACCCGCCCGCGAGCACTTCGAGTGTTCCGTCGGGATGGCGTCGGAACAGCCGACCCGTGTTCGAGTGCTCGATGATGTCGGCCCTGTAGTGCTCGAGGCCGAAGCGCTGCGACGAGTCGGTGAAGTAGATGGAGCCGTCGTCGCCGATGGCGGCGTTGTTCGTGAACCGGAAGGGGACGCCCTCAAAACTGTCGGCGAGGACCTCGACGCGGCGCTCGGCGACGGCCAATAATCCCCGGTGAGCGTCGCACACCACCAGCCTGCCGTCGGGATGGACCTCGATCCCGAGGGGACGGCCGCCGGTGTCGGCGATCAGCCGGTGGTCGGAGCCGTCGGGCGCTGAGGACAGGATCCGCCCGTCGACGAGGCCGTAGACGACGCGCCCGTTCTCGTCCACCACGACGTCCTCGGGTCCCTCCCCGGGAACGGGAACGCGGAGCAACGCCGCGAGGCGGGTGTTCTCGGCAAAGCTCCCGA
The DNA here is from genome assembly GCA_964347285.1 of uncultured Acidimicrobiia bacterium. GTDB lineage: Bacteria > Actinomycetota > Acidimicrobiia > Spongiisociales > JAOTWH01 > CAYFYE01. The sequence continues at coordinate 21,429 of CAYFYE010000007.1, read as the reverse complement.
TGAGCCCCGGATCCTTGAGGGGCGTCCAGGCGACGAGATCGAGGCGGGGTCGGTCCATAACCGCAAACTACGCGCCCCCGGCTGGAATTGCCCATGGGTGACGGGCATTCGCGCCGCGGGGCGGGGTTGGCAGGCGACGGCACTCCAGCGGGCGGGAAACTGCCGTCACGGCCTCACGAAGGCGGCGCCGCGCCCGTCGGCGGCATGTTGCGGCGGCGGAACCGGCAACCTGCCCGCGCTGCGGACCAGCCCTGGAAGTCGAGGAGAGTCGCGCCGCGCGGCACGCCCCATCAGCGATCTGTAGTGCCGTTCGCCCCTAGTACGTGCCGCAACGCCCTGGCATCGTGCGCCATGAGGGCATCGGGCGATCGCCCGGAAGATAGCCCCGGGGAGGGGGTGAGTTTCCAAGTATCCGCTTATCGAAGCGCGCGTCGAGAGGTGACGTCATGCAAGGGGAGAAGATTGGAGAGGCTTCCGGCCAAATCACCGGCGTTCGGGTGCTTCCCGAAGGCAAGCTGGAGATATCGTTCCAGGGCCGCGGCATGGTCCTGGGTCACGACATCTCCGAGGCCGGCACCTATGTCCAAACGATTCGGCGACCGGGCGTGCTCTATGGAGAAGGTCGTACCGTCGCCATGACGGCCGAAGGGAGCCGGTACGTCTGGGAAGGCTTCGGTGTCGGGAAGCCAGTTGGTGCGCCTCCGGCCGCCAAGTTCGGAGTAGCAGGTAGCTGGCCAGAGGCGACTGGGGAGCTGGAGCGACTCATGAACGTCGCGACGGTCATCGAATACGAGGTGGACGCCGAGCGGAACTACCACTGGATCGCCTACGAGTGGACCGGCTGAACGCTGGCTAGGGGCAGGTCCCGGAGTGTTTCGCAGTTCTCGCGAAACCCTGGGACCTCTCCCTTCCCCGAGCCTCGTGGCGACCGGCAGCAGTCGGCGGGTCGAGGACGACCAGCCGATGGGTACCCACAGGTCCCGCCCCAATCGGGCCTCTCGGCCCTGAGCAGGTCGCGAGGCCGGAGGTACGGTCGGCAGTAGTGGAACGGAGCGCGCCTGAGGGATCACGGCACGGTTCGGCCCGGAACCCGAATGCGGGCCGGCAACACCGGTCGATCGGGGGCCTGCTCCTCGCGGTTACGGCCGGGTTCTTCTTCGTGGTTGTGGGGCCGGGCGGTGGAGTCTCGGCTCAGGAGGAGGCCCAGGAGGATCAGCGCTGGGACAACGAGTTCTGCCTGGGCTGCCACGATGTGGAGAGCCTGGAGGTGCCCCTCCCCTCGGGAGAAATACTCAACGCAGTGGTCGATCGGACCACCTACGAGAAGTCCGTGCACGGCCAGCTGGAGCTGCCCTGCGTCCTCTGCCACACCAACATCGAAGGCTTCCCCCATCCTGCGTTGACGGCACAGTCACGACGCGAGTTCACCCTCGACCTCTACCAGTCGTGCTCGGTCTGTCACGAGCCGGAGTACACCGCCACCCTCGACAACGTCCACGCCCACGCCCTCGAAGAGGGGAACCAGGAGGCCGCGGTGTGTACCGACTGCCACGGCTCCCACGATGTGGTGCGTCGCGGCGAAACGAGCACGGCGATCCCGCTGACCTGCCGGGCCTGTCACTCCCAGATCTACGACCTCTATGCCGAAAGCGTCCACGGCGCCGCGTTGTTCGAGGAGGACAACCAGGACGTTCCCACCTGCACCGACTGCCACGGTGTGCACAGCGTCGAGGGTCCCACCGACTCGCCGTTCCATCTGTTCTCGCCCGAGATCTGCGCCGAATGCCATGCGGACTCCGAACTCATGGGCAAATACGGGATCAGCACGGAGGTGTTCGAGACGTACATCGCCGACTTCCACGGCACCACGGTGCTGCTCTTCGAGGACCTCGCCCCGGACCAGGAGACCAACAAGCCGGTGTGCATCGACTGCCACGGGGTGCACCACATCGTTCCCGCCGAGGACCCCGGGAGCTCGGTCTTCAGGGAGAACCTGCTGGGAACGTGCCAGCGTTGTCACCCCGACGCCACCACGAACTTTCCGGCCGCCTGGCTCAGTCACTACCAGCCCACCGTCGAGCACTCGCCGCTCGTGTTCGCGGCGAGGCTCTTCTACAAGATCATCATTCCGGTCGTGATCGGGGCGATGCTCGCCTATGTGAGCATCGACGGCGGCAGGCGCCTCCTCCGCAATCGCAGGCGGCGCCGTGACTGAGGCTCAACGCTACAAACGCTTCTCGATCTCGGATCGGGCCGAGCACTGGGTCCAGATCGGGACCTTCGTCCCGCTGGCGGTCACCGGTCTGGTGCAGCGGTATCACGCTGCGTCTTTTTCGCAGGCCATCATCGACCTGCTCGGAGGCATCGAGGCCGTCCGCATCATCCACCGAGTCTTTTCCGCGATCCTCATGGTGGCGGTCGTGTATCACTTCGGGGTTGCCGGATACCGTGCCTACGTCCTCCGCACCCCCCGGGCAATGATCCCCGGGGTCGACGATCTGCGGGCCGCCTGGCAGTCGCTCGGCTACAACCTGGGGTGGCGCGACCGCAGACCCGAGCAGGGCAGGTTCACCTTCGAGGAAAAGATCGAGTACTGGTCCCTGGTATGGGGAACGGTCATCATGATCGTCACCGGCTTCCTGCTGTGGAACCCCATTGCCAGCGCCCGATTCCTCCCGGGGGAGTTCATCCCTGCCGCCAGGGCCATCCACGGCGGCGAAGCGCTGCTGGCCGTGCTGGCGATCGTCGTCTGGCACATTTACCACGTGCACATCAGAACCTTCAAGACCACGATCTTCACCGGGTACATCTCCCGGGAGGAGATGCTCGAAGAGCACGCCCTCGAGCTGGCCGCCATAAAGGCAGGGGAGTCGGGAGGCCGAACGGATCCCGAAGAGCGGATACAGCGTCGTCGCAGATACCTGCCGGCCTACGGGGCCTTTGCCGGGATCATGCTGGCGGGCATCTGGCTGTTCGTGAGCTTCGAGGAGACCGCCATTCAGACCATCGAGCCTGCCGAGCCGGTCACCGTGTTCGCCCCCCTCACGGAAACGACCCTTCCGGCACCGACCACGACTTCGCCCGGCACCACGACCACTTCGACGGCACCCGGAGCTACGACGGTGGCGCCCTCTGCGGCCGCCACCTGGGACGGCGAATTTGCCGAGCTGTTCTCGCAGAAGTGCGGCGTGTGTCACGGTTCGGCCAACGCCACCGCCGGCCTCGATCTCAGCTCCTATGAGGCCGCAATCGCCGGTGGCGCCGGCGGACCGGGGATCGTAGCCGGTGAGCCCGAGCAGAGCCAGGTGCTGGTTACACAGGTCGCCGGAGGCCATCCCGCCCAGTTGACCGAGGACGAGATCGAGGCAGTGCGCGACTGGATCCTGGCGGGCGCCCCACAACGATGAGCCGGCGCCGTCGTCCACACGGCGGAACCCGGCCCAACGTCCCCTACTCTTGGGACTCTGGACCCTACGACCCGAGGGTGAGCCTCACCTACGTTCGCACCGAAAGCGAGGTGCGCCCTGAGCGATAGAGGCCCCACGGAGGAGTACCGGGAGCCGGACGAGGTCCCAAGTTCGGGCAACGGCCCGGAACCCGCGGGCGGCGAACTCGAAACGAGGACCCTGTACCGCCACCCGCTGGCGGCCGTGGGCGGGGCCATGATCGTCGCCGGCGTATTCGCGTTCGTCGTCCTCGCCGCCGTCGACATCGCCACGAAGTCCGAGAACCCCTATCGCTCGCTGGTGACCTTCGTCGCCGCCCCGGCCGTGGTCACCATCGGAGTGATTCTCTTCTTGGTCGCCATATGGCTTCAGGTCCGGGCGGCTCGAAGGCGCGGAGAGAGAGTTCGTTTCGTGTTACGGATCGAGGTCTCCGACCCTCACTACATGCGCAACCTGTGGTTCTTCCTCGGCCTCAGCGGCGTCTTCGTGGCCGTCGTGGCCTGGGGCGGGTTCAAGGCATATGAGGCCACCGACTCGGTCGGCTTTTGCGGCGAGTCGTGCCATGTGATGGATCCGCAGAACGTCACCTACGCCAACGGACCCCATGCCCGAGTGCCCTGCGTGGACTGCCACATCGGTCCCGGCGGGTCGTTCTGGGTCAAATCGAAGATCGACGGCATCCGTCAGGTTTACGCCACCGCCACCAACAGCTTCGAACGGCCCATCGGTACTCCGGTCGAAACCCTCCGGCCCGCCCAGGCGACCTGCGAGGGCTGCCATTGGCCGCAGCAATTCATCGGACAGAAGCTGGTCAACCGCAGCTACTACCGGACCGACGAGGACAACTCGCCGTGGACGATCAGCCTCCTCATGAACATCGGGGGCGGGAATCCCCGCACCGGCAAGCTCGAGGGGATCCACTGGCACATGCTGAGCAGCGCCCAGGTGGAGTACATCGCCACGGACGAGAAACGGGAAGTGATCCCCTGGGTCCGAGTGACCGACCCGAGCGACGGCAGCGTGACTGTGTACGCGGACCCCAACGCCGAGATCCCCGACCCCGAGGACGGGGACACCGAGATCCGCCTGTTCGACTGCATGGACTGCCACAACCGTCCCAGCCACACGTTCGAACCACCGGCCACGGCGATGAACCTGGAGCTGGCCAAAGGCACCATCGCCAAGGATCTCCACTTCATCCGCAAGGTCGGTCTCGAGCTGCTGAACGACTCGTACGAGACCCGGGAAGAGGCAAACGAAGCGATCCGGACCGGGCTCGTGGAGTTCTACTCGACGCAGTACCCCGACGAGATGGAAGTCCTGAGGGACAAGGTCGAGCAGGCGGGAGACGTCCTGCAGCGGATCTACAACCAAAACTTCTTCCCCGAGATGAAGACCGACTATCGGGCCCGCGTCAACCATCTCAGCCACTTCGTCAACGATGGATGCTTCCGGTGCCACTTCACCGAGCTGGAGAACGAGGCCGGCGAGCGGATCTCGAGTGACTGCGAGAGCTGTCACTCTATCGTTGCCCAGGGCCCATCCGACGACCTGATGGAGCTCGACGACGACATCGCCGGGCTGGAATTCGAACACCCGGTGGACATCGGCGAGGTGTGGAAGACCATCAAGTGCACCCAGTGCCACACCCCGACATCGGGCTACTAGCCCTCCGCCGGGCAGACGGGGCGGTGCCCGGGCGCCCTGCTAGCGAAGATCTCCGAGGTAGTCCAACAGAACCTCATTCACCGGACCGGGCCGTTCCTGCTGCGTCCAGTGCCCGCAGCGCCTGATGTGCTCGACCCGCAGCTCGGAAACCCAGCGATCCATGCCCTCGGCGAGCGATGCCGGGAGCACCGGATCCGAGTCGGCCGTGACCATGAGGGCCGGAACCCGGACGGGCGACCCGGCCGACGCTTCGGTGGCCGCCCAGTTGGCGTCTATGTTGCGGTAATAGTTGAGCGGACCGGTCATACCCCCGGCCCGAAACGCGTTCAGATAGACGGCGAACTCGTCGTCGCCCATGAACGAGGGGTCGGCGGCCACCCCCTGGTAGATCGTTCTAAGCCGCAGCGCCAGATCCTGGGCGAACCAGGCTTCCGCCGGGCCGGGCTCCTGAAAGAAGAGCACGTAGCCGAACCGGTCGGCCAGATGCTCCCGGATGTACGTGGTGTTGGGGAAACCGCCGGGATGCCCACGGTAGGGAACGTTGAGGCTCACCAGGCGCTCGACACGGTCGGCATGGGCCAGGGCCAGGTTCCAGCCGATGATGCTGCCCCAGTCGTGGCCCACCACCACCGCCCGCTCCCCCTCGAGGGCGTCGAGCACGCCGAGCACATCGGCGACCAGGGCCGACAGCCGATAGGCCTCGGTGTCGGGCGGCTTGTCCGAGCCTCCGTAGCCGCGCAGATCGGGGGCGATGACTCGAAAGCCCGCCTCGGCCAGCGCCGGGACCTGAAACCGCCAGGAGTAGGCCAGCTCCGGGAACCCGTGAAGGAGGACCACCGGGTAGCCCTCACCTTCGACGACGACGCTCAGCTCGATGCCGTTGGTGGGGACCTGCACCGGCCCGGGCAGGCGACCCATCGGGCCGCCGGATGGGAGCGGGTGGCGGGTCAGTTGTCCTGGGCGCCGGCGGCGATCCAGTCCCGGACGAGCTGGATCTGGCTGTCCGGCCACTTCCCGGCCGGGGGCATCAGCGCCCCTTCGGTCCCCTCCAGCCGTTGCACGAGCACGCTCTCATCCGGGTCGCCGGGAATCACCACCGGGGCCGAATCGCCGGTCCCCATCACCGCCTGGTAGCTGTCGGCGGCCCAGTTCCCCGACGCCCCATGGCACACCACACACTCGGCCTCGAAGATCGGCAGCACATCGTTGGCGAACGAGACCTCGGCTCCTTCGATTCCCCCCAGCCGCCGGATGAACTCGACCAGGCCCTCGATCTGAGGGTCGGTGAGCACCTCCCCCCAGGCGATCATGGCGGTGGCGGCATGTCCGAGATCGATCGTCTCGACGAGCTCGGCGTCGCTCATCCCCGTCTGGAATGCGGGATCCTGGAACGACGGCCCAATTCCGCCTTCACCCTCCAATCCATGGCACTGGGCGCAGAACTCCTCGTACACCTCGGCCGGAGTTCCCGCCAAAGGTCCTCGTTGGACCTCGGGAGGCAGCTCCACCGGCGGGTTGTCCTGCCACGACCTGATGAAGGCCACCAATGCGTCGACGTCTTCCCCATCGAGAGAGCCGCCGAAGGCCAGGCCAAATGGAGACATCCCGAAGTCGGGCTGGCCCTGGGAAATGATGGCCCGCAGCGTGAAGTCATCGCGCGTGGACAGGTAGCCGGCGGTGCTGATCGGGGGAATGATCTGGGCGGGGTTGGCCGGGTTAGGTCCGCCCTCGCCGAATTCCCCATGACAGACCACACAGTTGGCGGCGTACAGCTCCTGGCCGGCCATGACCGGAGTGCCCCGCGCCGCTTCGAGCGCGTAATCGGTGAGCGCGTCGAGTTGTTCCTCGGTCAGGATCTCTCCCCACACCGGCATGTCCTCGTGACCTCCACCCTGGGTGATGGCGACGGTGGCCTCTTCCAGGGTTTCGGCGGTGGGGATCCGGCCACCGTGGCACGTCGTGCAGTGCCGGGCGAACAGCGCGCTGCCCTCGGTCGCACCGGTCGGCATCACCACGTAGTCGGCCAGCTGGGCCACCTCGGTGTCGCTGAGGATGGCCCCCATTGCCGGCATGTCGAGGTGCTGCCCTCCTTGTTCGATGACCTGGCGCAGCTCCTCTCGGCTCCCCGTCCAGGCCACCGCACTCCCGTGACACGACGAGCAGTTGACGGCAAAGAGCCGCTGGCCGTCGGGAGCGACCAGGAAGTTGAGCAGAGCGGTGCGACTCTGGGGCGACAGGACCGCGGCAAAATCGGGGGTCCCGGCACCGGCGTGGGGGGCGAAGTCGGTGCCCTCCTGGAGGGCCGCCCGGAAGTCGGATGGGCTGGCAGCGCTCAGGTCGGCGACCTCGTGGCACTCGGCGCACGACGACTCGAACACGGCGAAGCCGCTCGGCGAAAGGATGAAGCCGGCCAGTGCGTCGATCTCGTCCGACGAGAGGTCGGCGCTCCAGGAGGGCATGCCCTCGTGACCGCCGGTGGTGATCACTGTGATCAGGTCGACGCCTTCGGGAACGGTGACCACTCCCCCGTGGCAACCGGCGCAGTTGTCGGTGTAGAGGGCGGCCACCGGATCGCCGGCCGCCTCGACACCGGAGGGAGGCGGGGTCTCCAGCAGAGCCTGAACGCTCAGCAGCACGACGCCGGCAATCACGAAGAGGCTCACTCCGAGCACGACGGGGCGGGCCAGGATATGGCGGCGCCTGGAGCGGTCGAGCCAGGGCAGGGCGAACAGGAGGATGATGACCACGGTGGGAAGCACGACCGCGCCGACGAACTCCAGGTTTCCCGGGAAGTGCTTCAGCAGCTGGAAGAGGAACAGGAAATACCACTCGGGTCGGGGATCGAACTCGGCGGCCGGATCGGCGGGTTCGTCGAGCTCGGAGCCGATGAAGGCGGCCAAACCGACCAGTGCCAGGAACACCAGCAGGGCAACAACGGCATCCTTGAAGATCGCGTCGGGGAAGAACGGGATGCCCCGTTTCTTGGCCTCCTGGTACTCCTCGAGGTACTCCCTCTTCTCCTCATCTTTCATCGGAGATCAGTCTTTCCTGCGGGGCGGCTCGGTGATGCCGTTCCTGACCACGAGGTAGAGATGGAAACCAAGCGTGACCAGCAGCGCGGCAGGAAGGATCCACACGTGGATCCCGAAGAACCGGGACAGGGTTACGGCAGATAACTCCTCTCCGCCGCGGGCGGCGCGCAACAGCCAGTCGCCGATACCGGGAACTGCATCCATGATGCTGGTCCCCACCGTGGTGGCCCAGAAGGCTTTCTGATCCCACGGGAGCAGGTACCCGGTGAATCCGAAGGCCAGGGTGATCAGTAGCAGAATCACGCCGGTGATCCAGGTGATCTCCCGGGGATACTTGTAAGCACCGTGGTACAGGACCCGCAACATGTGGAGAAGCACGAGGGCCACCATGGCGGTGGCGCCCCAGCGGTGCATGCCCCGGATCAGCCATCCGGCCGGAAGGCTGCTGTCGATGAAGTTGACGGTGTCGTAGGCGTCCTGGGGACTGGGCACGTAGTAGATGGTGAGCAGGATCCCGGTGACGATCTGGTTCACCACCACGAATAGCGTGGCGCTCCCCAGGGTGTAGAGCCAGTTCACCTTGGGGATGTTGCGAAGAAAGAGCGTCTCCCAGACGGTCCGGGCGCCCGTCCGTTCCTCCAGCCAGGTTCCGGGCCCCTCAGTCACATCAAACCTCCACCGCCACCTGGACCTGTCCCGCCTCAGTCCTGACCTCGAACCGGTCGAGCGGTCGCGGCGGAGGACCCGACACGACCTCACCCGTCTTCGAGAACACGGCGTTGTGGCACGGACAGAAGAACGACTGCTGATCGTCGACCCAGCGCACCCGGCAGCTCAGATGGGTGCACACGTTGGAGAGGGCCACGAAATCCCGACCGTTCTCGGTGATCACGTACACCGAGATCTCCTCCTCCTGGGTCACCCAGCCGGCGGTGCGCTCGACGGTGATCTTGAAGAGGGTCGGGATGCCCAATTCGATCTTGCCGGCCGCCCCGAGAGGCTTCCACTCCAGGGTACGGGCCCTCTGGCCGGCCGTGCCGAGCACGTAAGCGACGGCTGGAACGGCGAGGCCGGCGGTCAGGACCGCTCCGATGGCAACGGTGGTCCGGGCGAGGAACTTGCGCCTGGTCATCGGATCGGCCACAGATCCCTCCTTCTGCGGGGTCACCGGCCCACTCGGGGCCGCGTGGCCACCAGGCTACCGCGCCGCCGCGGTGACACCGTCGTTCCGACTGCTGCCCAACCGTAGGAGGCCGTGGGCGGCGCCGGCAGGGGCCGGCGGCCGGGTCGCCCGGGCCGGGCGGCCCTTCGCCCCGAGGACCGGCCGGACGACGGGCAAACGCGACCGTTATCTACCCTGTGGTCATGGAGGCTCCCGCCTGGTTCAAGACCGCCCTCGATGCCGCCGTTTCGGAGCGCACCATCGACGTCGATGGAACGCCGATTCGGTACATGGACTGGGGGACCGAACGGATGCCGGGCCTGGTGCTGATCCACGGGGGGGCCGCCCACGCCCACTGGTGGGGGTTCGTGGCCCCGTTCTTCACCCACCGCTACCACGTCGTCGCCCTCGATCTGTCGGGCCACGGCGACAGCGGCCGGCGCCCGCGCTACTCGTACGGGCAATGGACGGCGGAGATCATGGCGGTGGCGGAGCACGCCCACTTCCCGGGGCCCCCCGTTTTGGTGGGGCACAGCCTGGGCGGCCTGGTAGCCATCCAAGCGGCCGTCACCCACGGCGACTCCCTGGCCGGGACGGTGATCGTCGACTCCCCGGTGCGCCGCCCCGACCCGGAATCCGAGGAGGGGGCCCGGGGAGCCGCCTTCCGCTCGCCGGGGGTCTACCCCACCCTCGACGAGGCGATGACGCATTTCCGGCTCATCCCGCCCCAGCCGTGTGACAACGACTTCATCCTCGATCACATCGGGCGCCACTCGCTGATCGAGACCAACGAGGGCTGGACGTGGAAGTTCGACCCCAACCTGTTCACCCACACCATGGTTCCTCTCAACGAGCAGCTGGCAGCCGTGAAGATCCGGGTGGCGCTGTTCCGGGGCCACCATTCCGTGGTCGTCCCCGCCGACACCGCCGAATACATGTACGAGCTGATGGGACGCGAGGCTCCGGTGATCACCATCCCCGAGGCGCATCACCACCTGTTCCTCGACCAGCCGCTCGCCTTCGTGGCCGCCCTGCGCACCCTGCTCGCCGACTGGGAACACTCCCTACCGCGGCGCGCCGGCCGGTGAGTCGCCGGCTACGAGGAGCCGTGGCGGCGGCGGGAACGGCTGTATTTGCCGCCGGCGCGGGGCGGGCGGCTAACGGAGTGGTGGGGCCTCTGGATGAGAGGCTGTTCCGGTCTGTCAACGGCTGGCCCGAGGCCCTCCACCTCCCCGGTTGGGTCGTGATGCAGGCCGGAAGCCTCGGTGCCGTAGTCGCCTCGTCGGCTATCGCCGTGGCGGCCCGACGCCGATCCACTGCTGCGGCCCTGGCCCTCGGGGGCGGGACGATGTGGCTGGGCTGCAAGGTCGTCAAGCACCTCATCGGCCGGGGCCGGCCCTCCGACCACCTCGACGGGGTGAACGTCCGGGGACGCCCCCAGTCGGGACTGGGCTATCCGTCGGGCCATTCGGCGGTGGCCGCCGCCCTGGCGGTGGTGGGTGGACGAGTCTTCCCCGCCCACAGGTCACTGCTCGGCGGGGTAGCTGCGGCGGTGGCCTTGATGCGCGTGTACGTCGGCGCCCATTTCCCGCTCGACGCGGTCGGGGGGGTGGGCCTGGGAGCTGCCGGCGGCGTCCTGGCCCTGCTGGTGACCGGCGAGCCCGATTGATCCGGAGCGTCTTCACCAACCCGAGGGCGTAGCCGTCCCATGCTCGGGTGCGGCGGGCGAACGGCAGTGCGTCGGCGCGGCCGGGCCGGAGCCACCGGACCGACCAGGTAGGCATCGGGTCCGACCGCTTTGGGCCCCGGAATGTTGCCGGGCCTCCTCGCAGGCTCCGAGCCGACGCCGGGTAGATTGACCGTCCATGGCCCAGCGACCGACCTGGCTCGAGTCAGACCGATGGATACCGACCCGATTCATGCGCCCGGCCCTCCGGTTCATGGAGTTGGAAGCGTCGTCGGGCATCGTGCTGCTGGCGGCGGCCATAGCCGCGCTGCTGTGGGCCAATCTGGGCCTGTTCGGCGACAGCTACCAGACCTTCTGGGAAACCGAGATCGACTTCGTCGCCGGGCCGATCGAGATCCAGGAGAGCCTCCGTGAGTTGGTCAACGACGCCCTGATGACGATCTTCTTCTTCGTCGTCGGCCTCGAAATCAAGCGGGAGGTCCGGCTCGGCGATCTGCGCGACCGAAAGGTCGCCGCCCTCCCGGCGCTGGCCGCCCTCGGGGGCATGGCGGTCCCGGCATTGATCTACTTCTCTTTCAATCCGACCGGCGAAGCCTCCCGGGGCTGGGGAATACCGATGGCAACGGACATCGCCTTCGCCCTGGGCGTCATCGCCCTGCTCGGGTCGCGGGTCCCCTCGGGAGCCAAGCTGTTCCTGCTGGCGCTCGCCATTGCCGACGACATCGGGGCCATAGCCGTCATCGCCGTCTTCTACACCGAAGACCTGTCGCTGGGCTGGCTGGCGGTCGCCGTGCTGGCCTACGGAGTGGTCTACGCCGCCAAGCAGTCCCAGGTGCGATCGATGGCCTTCTACTGGATCGTGGGATCCTTCGTCTGGTTCGCCACCTTCGAATCAGGCGTCCACGCCACCCTGGCCGGCGTTCTCCTGGGCTGGCTCACTCCGACCCACGCCTTCTACTCGGGTGCCGAGTTCGACCGCGTCGCCCGGACCATCATCGAGACCTACCCGCCCGACGAGTCGACGGTGGTCGCCCGGGAGCACGTCGACCACGAGGTGCTCAGCATGGCCAACGTGGCCCGTGAGGCGGTATCGCCGCTCACCCGCCTGGAGGAGGCGCTCCACCCCTGGTCGTCTTTCGTCGTCGTTCCCATCTTCGCCCTGGCCAACGCCGGGGTCCGGTTTGCCGGCCTCGATCTCGTCGAGGCGGCAACCCACCCGGTGACCCTGGGCGTGGCGCTCGGGCTACTGGTGGGCAAGACCGTCGGAATCACCTTCTTCACCTGGCTGGCAGTCCGGCTCGGCCTGGGACGTCTTCCGGCGCGCACCGGATGGGACCACATCGTCGCCCTGGCCGCCCTGGCCGGCATCGGCTTCACCGTGTCCCTGTTCATCACCGGTCTGGCGTTCGCCGACCCGGCGATCACCGATCTGGCCAAGATCGGGATCCTGGCGGCCACGATCGCAGCCGGAGCCGCCGGCTACCTGCTCCTGCGTCGGGCCCGCGTCCCCGACGTCGACCCCACCGAGTACACCTGAGCTTCTCAGAGACTCCCAACCCTCAAGCGACCCGCACCATCCGGCGCTGCCAGATCACGTAGGAGGCGGCGCCGAGCGGCACTTGCAAGGCGTAGGTCAAGGCCCGATACACGAGCACCGCCGCCACGACCTGGGACTCCGGTCCCCCGGCCAGCACCAGGCCGGCGGTCATACCGACCTCGACCAGGCCCAGCCCGCCGGGAGTGATCGGCACCGCGGTGGCCAGACGGACCACGGAGAAGACGCCGAAGGCCTCCGAGGCCGTCACCACATCCCCGGAGACTCCAAGGTGCCTCAGCGCCAGCAAAAGCACCACGTAGAGCGACAGGTGGCTGAGAACGGTGGCCAGAGTCAGCCAGTGCCAGCGCCGCCGCAGTATGCCGATGCTCTGGCGGCGAAACCTGGCGAACGACTCATCCCATCGTTCGATCGGCGGCTTGCGGAATGGGCGCCGCAGCGCCGATACGGCCCGGCCGGCCCAACCTCCGACCGTGCGGGCCAGTCGATCGCTCGAGAGCGCACCACCCAGCAGACCCACTGCGGCAACCAGGAGCGCCAAGCCGAAGATCGCCGCAGACACCAGTGCCGGATTGGTGTTGCCGAAGATGGCGAGGATGGCGAGGGCGACGATCGGGAAGGCGAATTTGGCGAAGGTGTTCCATACCCCGGTCAGCACGGCGGCAATGGCGATCGAGCCCGTCGCGTGGCCGAAGGAGGACAAGACGGCGTAGGTGACGCCGATGCCGACCACGCTGCCGGCGGGGACGGTGTTGGAGATGGCCGTGGACAGCTGTCCTGCGACGAAGGCCTGTCCGGCGCTCAGCCCGGGGAGGGCGGACATCATCACGAACAGGTAGGTGGCGATGTTCCACGCCGCCGCGGCCAGGAGCGCGATCACCTCCCAGGCCGTCATCGTGCGGATGGTCGCCCACACCTCGCCGAAGTCTGCGATCCGGGGCAGCACTCCGATCAGCAGCGCCAGGCCGATGGCAATCGACACCGCCGCCTTGGTGACGCGACGCGCTCGACTCGGGGGTGACTCGGCCACCGCTGAGCGCTGCTGGTCGTCCATGGAGCCTGCCACCGACCCTACCCGGCGAATCGAGACCCCCCGCCGAGTTGTTAGGTTGAGGCGCGGAGGTCTGCTGTTGTCCAATTCGACCGGCGACGACCTTGGCCCGGACCAGAGCCAACCCGTCGAGCTGAGCCTCGACCAGATCGAACTCGGCGAGCGGGTCGCTCAGCACCTGGAGGGGGTGGGCGAGCGGCGCGAGATTCGTCTCGGCCATTTCCGGGTTACCGGCAAGCGTCGTCGACCGTCCGGAGAGCGACCCCCCCTCCCCCGCCAGCTCCGGGCCAGCGGTTGGTTCTGGCTGGTCATCGGCGTGATCACGGTCGTGTTGTGGATCTCGCTGTTCGCCTGGCCCCAAACCGCCGACTGGTGGACGCAGCGCGACCTGGAACTCCTCAACTGGTTCGTCGACCTGCGGAACGACGCGGCCACGGCCGTCGGCAAGGCGACCCACGCCCTCGGGTCCGTCTGGGCGTGGCGACCGCTGCGATGGATCACCGTGGCGATCCTCATCGCCTATCGCCGCTGGCGCCATCTCCTGGCCGCCGCAGTGGCCATCGTCGGCGTCGAATCCCTGCTGACCTGGATCGTCAACGAGATCGCCCGGCCCCGGCCCTTCGTCGAGATCATCGGCGCCTGGAGCGGCTACTCCCATCCGGCCCAGCCGGTGGCCTCACTGTCGGTGACGCTGGCGTTGATGGGATTTTCGCTCTTCCCGAAGGGACGGTGGCGCAACTGGTGGATGGGTGCCTCGGTGGCGGCCGTGGGTGTCCTGATCCTGGCCAGGGGGTACCTCGGGGTCGATCACCTCACCGACGGAATCGTGGCCGCCCTCATCGGCGGTTCGGTGGCAGTGGTGATGTTCCGGCTGTTCGTTCCCGAGGCGCTCTTCCCGGTCAGGTACCGGCGCGGGGTAACGGCCCACCTCGACGTGGGCGGGGCCCGCGGGAGCGCCATCCGGAATGCCGTGGCCGACCAGCTCGGGTGGGCGGTGACCGATCTCGAGCCGGTTGGGCTGGCGGGATCGGGAGGCTCCACCCCGCTCCGACTCTGGATCGGCGGTGGCCCGGCTCCGGCCGTGTTCGCCAAGCTGTACGCGTCCAGTCACTTGCGCGCCGACCGCTGGTACAAGCTGGGGCGCACGATCCTGTATGGGGCCCTCGAGGACGAGGTGCGTTTCACCTCGGTGCGCCGACTCGTCGAATACGAGCACTACATGCTCCTCACGATGCGGGAAGCCGGGGTGCCCTCCGCAGAGCCCCACGGCATCGTCGAGATCACTCCGGAGCGGGAGTATCTGGTGGTCACCGAGTTTCTCCAGGACGCCCGTGAGATCACCGACGCCGCCATCGACGACGAGATCATCGACGCCGCGCTGGTTGCGGTCCGCCAGCTCTGGGACGGCGGCCTGGCGCATCGCGACATCAAGCCCTCCAACGTCATGGTCCGCGAGGGGCGGGTGCGGCTGATCGACGTGGCGTTCGGAACGCTGCGGCCCACGCCGTGGCGGCAGGCGGTCGACCTGGCCAACATGATGCTGGTGCTCGCCCTCCACTGCGAACCGGAGAGGGTCTACCTGCGGGCGCTGCGGTACTTCGCTCCCGAGGACATCGCCGAGGCCTTTGCCGCTACTCGCAGCATCACGATTCCCCGCCAGCTCCAGACCGAACTCAAGGCCCGGCAACACGCGGACAACCTGGACCTGGTGGAGGCGTTCCGCAGCCTGGCCCCGCCCCGAGATCCGATCTCCGTGCAACGCTTCAGCGTGCGGCGGCTGGGTCTGGCCGCCGCGGTGGCCGGGACCGGCCTGGTCCTGGTAGGGCTGGCCGTGGAGAACATCACCCGGGGTGGGCTGCTGTGAGGCGTCGGGCGATCGTCGTGGTGATGCTGGCGATGGCGGCCGCCGCCTGCGGCCGGCTGGGGCGGGACACCCCGGCATGCGAATTCGAGGTGACCGGGGTTCCCCTGACCCTCATCATGGAAGCGCAGGCCGTGCCCACCGCCGAGTACGGCCCTTGCCTCAACGAACTCGAGGTGGGCTGGAGCTACCGCCACCTGGTCATCGAGAGCGGCAAGGCTCGCTTCTGGCTGGATTCCGATCGGGTCGGGGACGGCTTCCTCCAGGTCACCCTCCAAGAGAGCTGCGATCCGGGAAGCGCAGTCCCCCGTCCCGGCGGCGACGAACGGGTCGAGCGGTACGTCGAGGTCGCCGAAGAGATCCAGCCCATACCGATCACGCTTGTTCCGGCGACGCCCGACAACAACGACTACGCCGCCGAAGTGGGTGTGGAACTCTCCGGCGTCCACATCCGGGGCAGGCCCCTACAGCTCTCGCTCGACGACCGAGCCGCCTCGACGGAGGCGCGGGTCGGCGAGGCGCTGGCCGACGGCCGGTTCGCGGTGTTGTTGGGAACGAGCGAGGAATCGCAGCGTCGGCTGTCCCTCCACATACCCGGGCAGGCAGAACCCGAACTCGGCCTGGAATTCGGCGATGTCATCGAGCGCATCGAAGACCACGCCACCGACGGCCACTACAACGCCGCCTGGTTCCACCTCTTCGAGGGCGGCTGCATCATCTACGAGTTCGATGCCAAGGGGCCCGGGGTAGAACAGGTCCCCGAGAGCGCCGAGCGCGCCCTGGGCGTTACCTCGCTGAGGACCCTGCGCCAAGTGGCCCGCGATCAGGGCCTGCGGATCGGCCCTCTGGAATACGACAGTGAAGGGTGACGGCGCTGCCCGGCCGGCCTCCCAGCCGACGCGGCGGCAGCGGTAGCATCGTCACCAGAACCCACCGACGGAGAGGGACCCGCACCGCCACCACGCGGTGAGAGAACGAGCCAAATGGCAGCGAATCGTCCGAACAATGGGGCCACGCACCAGTGGACCCACGACCGGCCGGAGCTCACCGGCGCGGACCCGCCCGGCGCCTCCGACGACCGATGAGACACCGCGTGAAGCTCTTCGGTGCCGAAGCCATGGCCCTGGGACGCCGCACGATCGAGGTCGACGTCCCCGGACCACAGACCACACCCGGACTGCTGCGCAAGGCAATCGCCGAAGCCGAACCGGTCCTCGCCGACCACATGGAGCATTGCCGCTTTGCCGTCAACCACCGCTTCGTCGACGACGACCACCCGATCAACGCCGAAGACGAGGTGGCGATCATCGGAGCGGTGTCGGGCGGATGAGCCTCTCCATCGACATCGTCCCGGGACCTCTCGGCCGAGAGGTTCCTCCCTGGTCGCCGGACGGCGCCGGGGCCGTGCTCACCTTCGAAGGAATGGTTCGACCGATCGAGGAAGATTGCCGGATCGATGCCCTCGACTACGACGCCTACCGCCCCATGGCGGAACGCATGCTGGAATCGCTCGGCACCGAGTTGATCGGCCAACACAGCCTGATCGCCATGC
Organism: uncultured Acidimicrobiia bacterium; assembly: GCA_964347285.1. Lineage (GTDB taxonomy): Bacteria > Actinomycetota > Acidimicrobiia > Spongiisociales > JAOTWH01 > CAYFYE01. The sequence goes on along the minus strand of CAYFYE010000007.1, from coordinate 4,415 downwards.
ACATCGAACACAGCCTCGGGGCGGTCGCCCCCGGCGAATGCGCCTTCCGGCTTCGCATCGCCTCCGCACACCGCGCCGAGGGGCTGGCCGCCCTGGAAGACTTCATCACCCGGATGAAGCAAGACGTGCCTATCTTCAAGAAACCGATCTGGTCGAGCGCAGAAGAGCCGGGGATGTGAGGATGGCCGCCCCCACTGCGCTCCTACCGCCCCACGAGGCGATTGCCCGACTCGTGGAACGGCTCGCTCCGGTGAGCGGGGAAGAGGTGGACCTCGACGAGGCCGGGGGCAGGGTCCTCGCCGAAGACATCGCCTCGGACCGTCCCAGCCCCTCCTGTGACGTCAGCGCCATGGACGGATACGCGGTCCGACTCGCCGACCTGGATCGCACAGAGCTTCCGGTGAGCGGGGAAGTTGCCATCGGCACCGAGCCGCCCGAACTCGCTCCCGGCGCCGCCGTGATGATCTTCACCGGGGGAGCCGTCCCCGCCGGTGCCGAAGCGGTCATCCCCCGGGAGCTGGTGGAGGAGCGAGCAGGCCGAATCGGGCTCCCCGGCGCCCTCGACATCTCGCCCGGCCAGCACATCCGCAGAAAGGGAGAGAACCTGGGCGGCGGGGAAGTCGTCATCGAGAAAGGAATTGCCGTCGACGCCGCCGTCGCCGGGGCCCTGGCCTCGTTCGGGATCGTGAGACCCCGATTGTTCCAGCGGGTCCGCATCGGGGTCATGGTCACCGGGGACGAAGTGCTTCCCCCCGAGGCGGCCCCGACGCCGTGGCAGCTCCGTGATTCCAATGGATCGACGCTGCGGACGCTGGTCGACGGGCTGCCGTGGGCCGAGGCCGGCTCCTTCGAACGAGTCACCGACGAGCCCGACCTGTTGGGCAAGGCGCTCGGGCGCATGCTCGGCGACTGCCGGGTCATCATGCTGACCGGAGGGGTCTCGATGGGGGATTACGACTACGTGCCCCAGGTGCTACAAGATGCCGGAGCCGACATCGTGTTTCACCGACTGGCCCAGCGGCCCGGGAAACCCATGCTGGGGGCGGTCGGGCCGGATGGAGAAGCGATCCTGGGCCTCCCCGGCAACCCGGTATCGGTGGCGGTGAGCGCTCGCCGAATCGGAATGGTGGCATTGCGCCGGATGGCCGGATTCGCCGACGTCGATCCACCCCCGGCGATGGTCACCGTCGAGGACCCCGACGCCGACCGGATCGATCTGTGGTGGCATCGGCTCGTCTGCCTCATCGGCCCGGGACGGGCCCGGCTGGTCCCCACCCGGGGATCCGGCGACCTGGTCTCGGCCGCCCGGAGCACCGGCTTCGTGGCAGTCCCACCCGGTGAAGCCGGTCCGGGCCCATGGCCCTATTACTCGTGGCATGCCTGCTGACGGGCTGAGCCACCTCGATGAGGAGAGGGGGGCCCGTATGGTGAACGTCGGCGACAAGGAAGTGACCCGGCGCCGGGCGGTGGCCGAAGCCCTCATCCGTGCTTCCGATGCCCTCCTCGACGCCGTCGAGAGCGACGAGCTGGCCAAAGGCAACCTGCTGGAGGTGGCCAAGCTGGCCGGCATTCAGGGCGCCAAGCGCACCGACGAGCTGATCCCGTTGTGCCACCCGCTCCCCGTCGATCATGTCTCCGTAGAGGCCTGGGTGGAGCGCCCCCACGTGCGGGTCCGCGCCTCGGTCCAGGCCACCGCCCGCACCGGGGTCGAGATGGAGGCCCTGACGGCGGTCGCCGTCGCCGCCCTCACCGTGATCGACATGGGCAAGGCGATCGACCCGGCCATGGTCATCGAGCGGATTCGCCTGCTGGAGAAGACCGGGGGCCGCAGCGGCGACTTCCGAGCCCCCGACCCACCGGGATGAATGGTCGATTCAGCTTCGCGGTGCTGACCGTGTCGGACCGGTGCTACCGGGGCCTGGCCGAAGATACGGCCGGGCCGGCGTTGCGACGACTCCTCGAGCACGAGCTGGGCGCCGTCGCCAAAGCGACCGCCTGCGTTCCCGACGAAGCTGCCGAGATCGCCCGGCAACTGACCGAGTGGGCCGGCGACGACGGCGCTCCCGAGCTGGTGGTGACCACGGGCGGCACCGGGCTCGGGCCCCGCGACGTCACCCCGGAGGCCACCCGGCAGGTGATGGAGCGCGAGCACTCGGGACTGATGGAATTGGTACGAGTTCGAGGAGCGGAGTCGACGCCACTCGCCTATCTGTCGCGCGGAGTGGCCGGAACCATCCGGGACACGTTGGTGATCAACCTTCCCGGGTCGGAACGGGGAGCGGTCGAGAGCCTGGAGGCGCTCGTCGACGTCCTCCCGCATGCCATCGACATGCTGCGCGGCGAAGGCCACGGACGCGACTACGACCAGACGCCCCTCGACGAGTCGGAATGAGGTCGTCGGCCGTTCCCGTGTACATCCTGGCCGGGGGGCGGGCCACTCGCTTCGGGGGCGACAAGGCCCGGGCAATGCTCGACGGGAAGCCGCTGATCATCCGGGTGGCCGAGGGTCTCGCTCCGGTGGCCTCCCGGATCACCGTCGTGGCCCGGGTCGCCGACGAGTATCGGGATCTCGGATTGAGAACGATCGCCGATCGGGTGCCCGGCCTCGGCCCGATCGGCGGGCTCGACACGGCCCTGCACGAAGAAGGCGGCTCCCAGCTGCTGCTGGCCTCGTGCGACCTGGTCGAGGCCCGGCCGGCGTGGGTGGAAACACTCCAGGCAGCCGCCCCCGACGCGGCTGCCGTCGCCTTTCGGGAGCGGCAGCGGTGGGAGCCGCTGTTCGCCCTCTACCGCCGCTCGATCGCCCCGCTGGTTTCCGAGCGCATCGCTGCCGGCCGGCTCGACATGAATGGGCTGCTGGAAGCCGCCGGAGCGGTGGCGGTGCCCCTACCGGCCGATCGGCCCGAGCCCTTTCAGGTCAACACCCTCGACGACCTGGAGCGGGCCCGCGGGTAGCCGACCGGCCGCGTTGCTGACCGGCTTCACCGCCGGGGGGAGGCCTACGCTGCTCGAAATGGAGGGCTACGACACCGCAGTGATCGGGGGCGGCATCGCCGGGGCTTCGGCGGCCTACGAGCTGTCCGCCACACAATCGGTGGTGCTCCTGGAACGCGAACCCTGGTGCGGACGGCACAGCACCGGACGCTCGGCGGCCACCTTCACCGAGGCCTACGGTCACCCCACCGTACGCCGCCTGGCCATGGCCGGCCGCTCGTTCCTGGAGCACCCGCCGGAGCCCTTCGAAGATCGGCTCTCGAGTAAACGGCCGATCCTGTTCGTCGGAAGGGATGATCAGAGGGCCCACCTCGACGATGCCCTCTCACAGGGCGCCGCCCTGGTGGCCTCCATCCACCTCATCGACGGAACCGCCGCCGCCCGGGTGTGCCCGGTGCTGGATCCCAGGTATGTGGCCGGAGCCGTCATCGAACCCGAAGCCGCCGATCTCGACGTCCACGCCCTGCATCAAGGCTTCTTGCGCGCCTTTCGGGACCGCCGGGGCCGGGTCCGTACCGACGCCGGAGTCGAGCACCTCGCCTGGGACGGAACCCGCTGGCAGATCTCCATCGGCGAGGAGGTGATCGCCGCCGACGTGGTGGTGAACGCCGCCGGTGCTTGGTGTGACGAGGTGGCCGGGATGGCCGGCGTGGCGCCGGTCGGCCTCCAGCCCTTGCGCCGCACCGCCTTCACCTTCGCCCCACCCCCGGGGCAAGCCCACGAGGGCTGGCCGATGGTCGTCGACGTCGACGAGGAGTTCTACTTCAAGCCGGAGGGGCCTCTCCTCCTCGGCTCACCGGCCGATGAAACGCCGATGGAGCCGTGCGACGTGCGCCACGACGAGGTCGACGTCGCCTTGGGCATCGAGCGCATCCAGGCGGCCACGACCCTCGAGATCCGCCACGTCCGCCATGCCTGGGCCGGGCTGCGCTCCTTCGTCGCCGATCGCATCCCGGTAGCCGGATGGGCGCCGGACCATCCCGCCTTCTTCTGGTTGGCCGGGCAAGGGGGATCGGGCATCAAGACGGCTCCGGCCCTGGCCCGGGCCGCCGCCGGCCTCATCCTGGACGGGGTGCTGCCCGAGGACCTGGCCGTACTGGGGCTGCGTCCCGGGGACCTGGCGCCGGCCCGGCTCGGCGAGGGTTGACCGGTCGAGGCCAACGTTCGATACTCCGCGACGTGCCGCTCTGGGCGGCTCGGGGACCGGATCGTTCTTGCTCCAGAACTCTGGCTCTGGTGCAGCGTCATTGACCGGACTCGCCCTCGTGTCGTTGCGCCGGAGTCGGCTACGAAGAGGGCTGATTGCCGAGGACAACTCTTCCGCCGCCGGGTTGATCTGCGGGTGGTGGACCGACGCCTGCCCAGAGGTAGGTCCAGCCGTCGAACCGGATACGGACATCGTCGGTCCGGTTCAACCCCCA
>CAYFYE010000006.1:0-54574 GCA_964347285.1 uncultured Acidimicrobiia bacterium | reverse complement strand
TCGGCGGCCGGGGGCATTGGGGGGCCATCCTGCGCATCCAAGGTGCGGCTGCGCGATGCGTGGCGGGCGGCGGCGCGCTGAGGCGGTCGGGGCGCCCAGGGGCACGGAGAGGAGAGAGAAAGGCCCGGAGATGCTTCTGCGCCGGTGCGCAGCCGCGAGAGGACCGGCTCACGGATCTCCAGGCCCCGGTGGTCCGAGTTGGAGTCGCCACCTGTTCCCCGCAGGGAGAGCAGCGACTTGAGGTCAGCCGCTCAGCGCTCGGCCACCTCCGGAGTCCTACATAAACCACTCATGCTTTGGACCACCTCCTTTCTCCGTGGCGACATATTGCCACATCGCCGCCGATTCGCGCGCCAACGTCCCCCGAACCGGGACCGGTCCCCGGCCGGATCGGGGCCGGGGCCCCTGTCCTATGCTCCGGTCCCCGACTCCAGAGAGGACGACATGAGGTTCGGAGCATTCATTCCCCAGGGCTGGCGCATGGATCTGGTCGGGGTCCCGCTCGAGGAGCAGTGGCCGACGATGCTGCGAGTGGCCCGGGACATCGAGGCGAGCGGCTACGAGTCGATCTGGGTGTACGACCACTTTCACACCGTGCCCGACGCCACTCAGGAGTCGACCTACGAGGCGTGGACGCTCATGGCGGCGCTGGCCGCGGCCACCGAGACGGCTCGTCTCGGGCAGATGTGCACCTGCAACAGCTATCGACCGCCTTCGTACCTGGCCAAGGTGGCAGCTTCGATCGATGCCATCTCCGGAGGGCGGCTGGAGTTTGCCATCGGGGCGGGATGGTATGAAGAGGAGTACCTGGCCTACGGCTACCCGTTCCCGTCCGCCGGCACCCGGATTGCCCAGCTCAACGAGGCCGTCCAGATCATCAAGGCGATGTGGACCGAGGAGGAGGCCACCTTCGCGGGCGAGCACTACTCGGTCGATGGGGCGATCTGCCGGCCCAAGACGATCCAGCGGCCCCACCCCCCGGTGTGGATCGCCGGCGGCGGCGAGCGCAAGACCCTGCGGGTGGTCGCCGAGCATGCCGACTACTCCAACTTCATGGCTTCGCCGGATCGCTTTGCGCACAAGTCCCGGGTCCTGGAACAGCATTGCGAGGCAATCGGGCGCGACTACGCCGAGATCGGTCGTACTGCCATCTTCCACACGATCCTCGCCGCCGACGAGGTCGAGCTTTCCAGGAAGGTGGAGCGAGTGGCCGAGCAGTGCGTCCGGGACACCGAGTGGGTGTGGAACTCGTTCTACATCGGCACCCCGGCCAAGGTGACCGAGCGCCTGGCCGAGATCCAGGAGCTGGGCTGCGTGCACGTCCAGGTGTACTTTCCCGATGCGGCCTGGGGAGACGGCCTGCAGCTGTTCGGCGCAGAGGTGATCCCGGCGCTGTAGGCGGCGTGGAAGACCTGTCATGCAGGGGCGCCGCAGGGGAGGGCGCTGTAGCATCAGCAGGCTGCGGGCGTGAAGGGGAGCCGAGCGGGGGAGAGTCGACGCTCCTCATAGCACGCGGGTCCCCGGGCCGGATGGCACCCGCGATGATGGCCTTCCGCTCGATCAGGAGAGCCGATGATTCACCGGTGGGATCCCGATATGGCGCCCGACTCCGCCTTCGAGCCCGGAGATCTGCGCCATCTCGTGGTGGGGAACTCGGGTCGGATGCTCGACCCGCGGCGCACCCCCGTCAGCATCGTCGGTCTCCTCGAAGACATCGGCATGTTCGAGCTCGAGGTGATGGACTTCGAAGACGAGGGTGCCCGCTGGCAGATCCCCCTCGAGGACATCGGCCACTTCCAGTTCGCCGAAGGCAGCCGTGCGGTCGGCCCGGACGCTCTGGCCACGTACCGCGAGACGATCCGGCGATTCGACCGGCCTCTGAGCATCGCCTGCCGCGCCGACGCGGCACGGCGAACTCGCCGAGCGCTCAGCGCCGAACGGGAGCGCTCCCGTCGATGGCTCCAGGCCCACTCTCGCTTCGCAGCCGAATCCGGCACGCTCGACCTCGACAGCCGAGCAGGCGAGCCCCTCCTGTACGCCGACCTCGCCGCATACCTGCAGTCACAGGACCTCTGGGGCCTCGAAACCGAATTCGCCGCACGCTACGTGAGCAACCCCAACTCGGGTGAGCTCGTCAAAGGACACCGCATCGTCCTGGCCGAGATGGGCCTCTCCCCCTACGAGGGGAAAGTGATCCGAGACCGGACCCTCTTCGACGAGCCATGGACGAAACAGCGCCGAACGGCACACATCCTCGCTCGAATGGCCTTCATCCAGGAAGTCTTCTCGGGAGCCGGCTACGACCACGTCGTCCTCTATCGGGCTCTCAACACCGAGGGATCTCTCCGGCCGGCCCGCAACGCCTCTTTCACGTCGGCCACGTTCAGTCGAGAAGTTGCAGAGAGCCTCTTTGCAAGCAGACCCGACACCAACACTGCGGTCCTGTACCGGCAGCCGGTTCCCATCGAGCGGCTCTTCATGACGTACATCGAGACGGAACCCATGAACAGGCAGTTCAAAGAGGCAGAGGCAATTCTGCTGGCCGATCCGGGCAGCCGGGCCTTTTGACTCCCGGCTCAGCTCCTCACCTCCCAACCGTCGGACGCTGAGGCGTCATGAGCGCCGTCGACGAGGTGTGCATAGTCAGAGAGGTAGCGAAACATCCAGTCATTTTGGCGTCCACAACCTGGGCAAGAGGATCAACGCCCTGGTGAGGTTCCTGGAGGCAGCGAACGAATCGTGACGGCCGGCCCCGTCTCGGTCGCCCAACGCTTGGCCTCGCCGGCAGGTGCGGTCAGCTTCGAAACTTCTCCCCCGACTCGGCACGCTCGACGAGGAGGCGGGCCGGGGCGAAGCGCTCGCCGTGGGCGGCGGCCAGCTCTTCGAGCCGGTTCACGACGTCCTTGGCCCCCATCCGGTCGATGAGGGTGAACGGTCCCCCGGTGTACGCCGGGAAGCCGAGTCCGAAGACGGCGCCGATGTCACCGTCCCGGGCGGAGCGCAGGATGCCCTCTTCGAGGCACAGAACCGCTTCGTTGACCATGGCCAGGGACAGCCGATCCTGGATCTGGGTGTCGGGCAGGTGGTGCCGGGGCGGTGTCCCGACCACCCCGTAGACCGTCTCGTCCACGCCGGTCCGCTTGCCCTTGTCGTAGCGGTAGAAGCCTCGCTGGTTCTTGCGGCCCTTTCGATCGTCGGCGATGAGCGCCGCGAATCCGGCGGGTGGGCGCATCCGATCCCCGAAGGCCTCGACCATGATCGTGCCGATCTTGGCCCCGACGTCGATGCCGACCTCGTCGGCGAGCTGCAGCGGTCCGACCGGAAAGCCCCAGTTCTCCATGGCCTTGTCGATTTCCTCGACGCCCACTCCTTCCTCGATGAGGAAGCCGGCTTCATTCAGGTAGGGCGAGAGTATGCGGGTGGTGTAGAAGCCGGTTCCGTCGTTGACGACGATGACGGACTTGTCTTGTTGCTTCCCAAAGGCGACGCAGGTGGCGGTGACCCAGTCGGCCGTCTCCGGAGCCACGATCACCTCGAGGAGCGGCATCTTCTCGACCGGTGAGAAGTAGTGCATGCCGATCACCAGCTCGGGCCGGCCGGCGGCGGCGGCGATGTCGCCGATCGGCAGCGACGAGGTGTTCGACGCAAAGATCGTCTCCGGGCCCGTGGCCGCCTCGGCCTCGCGGAGCACCCGGTGCTTCAGGTCGAGGTCCTCGAACACCGCTTCGATCACCAGGTCCACGTCGTTGAAGCCGGCGTAGTCGGTGGTGCCGGACGCCAGGCTCATCTTCTCGGCGGCCGCCTCCGGGGTGAGGCGGTGGCGCTCGACCCGGCGGTCGAGCACCTTGCGCACGTAGCCGAGGCCGCGATCCACTCCGGCCTGGTCGACCTCGTTGATGCGTACGGGCAGACCCACCTTGTCCACGGTGACGGCAGCGATTCCGCCTCCCATCAGCCCGCCACCGAGGATGCCGACCCGCTGTACCGCCCGGGCCGGAACATCGGTGGTGATCCCGGTGTCCTTCTTCAGCTCCCGGCTGGTCAGGAAGATGGAGATCAGGGCCTTGGCTTCCGGAGAGACGACGAGGCGGGCGAACTCCTCCAGCTCGACCTGGGAGCCGCGCTCGAATCCCTCCTCCAATCCGGCCCGGACGGCCCGCAACGCGGCAGGCGGTGCCGGGTAGCGGCCCTTGGTCTGGCGCAGCATCTGCTGTTCGGCCCGCCGGTAGACGAGGCGGCGCCCGGCTGCGGTGGTCTCCAGTGCCAGCCGCTGGAGCGCCGCCGGGGACGCGAGCTCGCGCAACCTATCGGTCAGGCGCTGCTTGCGAGGACCGCGATTGGCCGCATTCATGGCGAGGCGGCCGGCCACCTCCAGCAGCTCCTCGGGGGGACAGAGCTTGTCGACCAACCCGAGAGCGCGGGCTTTTCCGGGCCGCACCGGCCGCCCGGTGAGGATCATGTCGAGGGCGGCCGCCAGGCCCACCAGCCGGGGGAGCCGCTGGGTGCCCCCGACGGCCGGTATGAGGCCCAGCTGGATCTCGGGCTGGCCGAGCTGGGTCTTGGGGTCGTCCGAGGCCACCCGCATCGAACACGCCAACGCGAGCTCCAAGCCTCCTCCCAGGCATGGTCCCGAGATGGCGGCGACCACCGGCTTGCCGAGCCGGCTATGGACCCTCTCCAGGCGGGCGAACCCCTCGTGGGCGTTGCGCAGGACCTCGAGCACCTCCTCGGGGTCGTCCACACCCTTCAGCCATCGCACGTCGGCCCCGGCCAGGAAGTTGTCCTCCTTGGCCGATCCGATGACGACCGCCCGTACGGCCGGATCGGTCTCGATGCGCTCGATGACGCGAGTGAGGTCGTCGGCGAGATCGGGCGACAGCGTGTTCATGGCCTCGCCGGCGCGATCGATGAGCACGGTAGCCAGTCCGACCCGGTCGACCTCGAATTGGAAGTGGGTGAGGCTGAGCTCCAGGTTGGGTTCCATGCCGTCAGTCTGCCACGGTGACGGGCACCCGAATCAGCCGGTGCCCTGCCGCTCCTTGGCGAAGTCGGTGATCAGGTCGATCAGCTCGCCGGGCCGCTCCCATTGCAGCATGTGACCCCCGCCCGGGATCGACTCCAGGCGGGCGTCGGGCAGCTCTTCGGCCAGCAGCATCGAGTGACCGGGCGGAGTAACCCGGTCCTCGGGTCCGGAGATCACCAGTGTCGCCACCGCCACATCGGCGAGCTCGTGACGGACGTCGTAGTCGACGAGCGCCGTGGTCGCTTCGATGACCGTATCCGGCGGGGTGGCCGCCCACATCGAGCTGAGCGCCTTGACCCGGGAGGCCGGCGAGCGAGGCGCGAAGTAGGCCGTGGCGAGGAGGGGCCCGTGGAGCGGGCTGGCCACGACTCGAAGAGCCAGTCCGGTCTTCAACAGCGCCAGCTGCGCCTTGTTCTGGAGCACCTCGAACAGGCCGCCGGCACTCGAGTTGATCAGGATCATGCCGGCCAGGTGGTCGGCAGCCACTTCTGGGTGGCGCAACGCGAACATGAGCAGTGCCATGCCGCCCAGAGAGTGTCCCACCGCCACGGCGTCGTGCAGGTCCAGCTGTTCGATGATCGCGGCCACGTCGGCGGCCAGGGGCTCCACCCCGTGGCCGTGGTGGCCCACCGTCGATCCCCCATGGCCGCGCAGGTCGACTGCGATGACTCGGTGCCCGGCCTGCACCAGGTCGTCGAAGATCGGTTCCCAGACCTCGAGTTTCACCATGAGCCCGTGCAGCAAGAGGAGCGGAGGGCCCTCGCCGGCGACGATGGCACGCAGTGCCGTCCCGTCGGCGGCCTGGACCCTGGTGAGCCGGCCGTGGGGCGTCCGGGGCGCCCAGGCCGGGTCCGGGTCGGGATTTCCCTCGAGCCGGGCCAGGGCTAGCCGTTCGGCGGCGTAGACGGCCCCGGCGGCCGCTCCGACGACGGCGCCGGCTTTCAACAGTCCTTTGAACAGGCCCACCTCAGTCCTTTGAACAGGCCCACCTCGCCTCCGCATCGTGGGGCGCCGAGCGTAGCGGCCGGCCCGGCGCCCCGCCGCCGGGCCCGCCGGGCAATGGTCAATGGTCAGGGGTCGTGGCGACGCCGTTGGCCTCGTGGCCAGCTACCGAATTCGACCCGCCGACAAGTGTCCGTTGAGCCCCTGCCGGGGATCACATCGCCCGGCGACGAGTATGCCGCCGGTCGCGGTCAGCTTCACGCCCTGCGACGGAGTTGCCGTCTTGCCCTAGTGGCCGCGGCCGTCCCGGCCCACTGAGCCGAAACGACCCCGGCCCACACCGGGTCCCCTCACCATTGTCGCGTCAGGGCAACGGGACGAAGTCGACGAGGAACTCCCGGGCAGATGCGGTATCCATGCGGTAGGTCTTGTCGGTCGCCTTACACGGCGCGTCGCCGGTCACAGTTATTGAGGCAACGACGTTCGTGTCCTCAAAGAAATGCGGACCTCCGGAATCGCCGTAGCAGGTCCCGCCGTTGCCGGTCGCCTGGTTCATCGGCAGAGTGAGCCATGCCTTGGTGAGCGACAGAAAACCCTGGTCGGCCTTGTTGCGATCCAAGTTGTCGAGAACGCCCTGGAAAGCCTTCTTCCTGGAATCTCGGACGGTGCCGTAGCCGACGGCGGTGAAGGTCGTGTCTTTGAGTTCGCCGCTCGCCTTGAGCTCGTCGAGCGCGCCGGCTTTGGGCAAGGCCCCGTAGCCGACGGCCGGCTTGTCGTCGAGCACGATCACAGCGACGTCGAACAGATCCGACATGCCATGGGTGGCGAACCTTTGATTCCAGGAAATGTCGCCCGTATAGAAGGTTCCGCCGCTGCCGATCGTCTCATCGAACGTGACCAGCACCTCCGCCGTCGGCGGCAAGATCATGTTGAGATCAAACACGCAGTGCGCCGCAGTGAGGAACACGTCTCGATCGTCGCTGCCCTCGAGCAGTGTGCCCGAACACCATTGGGCCAGCAGCGTCTGACCAGGCTCGGGGAAATCCGGAATTCTTATCACGATTGAACCGACGTAGGGGTGCTCGCCGCCGTCTGGTTCCCCGTACACGATGCCCGCCGCCGAACCGGTGCCGAGTGTCGTCAGCAAGAGCGCCACGGTGAGCATCACCACGCTGCGCGTCCTCAGACCCGAAGTACTCATACGTCTCCCTCCCTCTCAGGTGCCATGTCCACGGTAAACGCTACTCGTGGTCCGACGAGTCGTTCTCGTTGATGCACTCGACTTGTTCCCCCTTTTTGAGTTACGGCGGGACGGCGACGCCGCGCCTGCTCGCCAACCCGCGCCACCTATACCTTCCTCCCTTTCCCCAGCCGTCACACATGCCAGGCGCGACGGCAACACGGAGCCCGACGACGGACTCGGCTGGCTGGCATGTCCCTCCCCCTCCAGCGAGTAGGTGCGTGCCCACTCGACAGCAAATCTCAATCAGTCACGGTGGGCTGCTGTGGGTGGATCAGACGAGCAGTGATGGCGGCGGCCCCTGTGAGTGGGAGCGGGTCTGTCCCCGCCACGAACCGTGGTCTGCGGCCCAGGCCGGCCGCCTGGAGCGGCTCGCCTTCACCACGTGCTCCGACATCGCCCGGATCGACTCCGCCATCGAGGGGGGCACCTACCAGCCACCAGCCGACTTCGCCGGCCACCGCATCCGCACCGGGCGCCACGGCACCCGCACGTGACGGGTCTGAAGGGGCATAGAACCGCCGGCTCCTCAACGTTGCCGAGAGGGCTTCTGTAGGGATCTGGCTCTTGCACGGGTGGTCCCAGCGACCGGCAACGGCGTATTGCCGATGGCCGCCGGCGCCGTGGCCTGATCAGTCCCGGAAGTCCTCGTGGACGCGGCTCGGGGTTGGTCCCCGTTGACCCTGGTACTTCGATCCGGCCCGGCTGGAGCCATAGGGGGCATCGGCCGGCGTGCTGAGTTGATAGAAGCTGATCTGGCCGATCTTCATCTCTGGATAGATGGCAATGGGGAGATTGGCCACGTTGGACAGCTCCAGCGTGAGATGGCCCTCGAAGCCGGGATCGACGAATCCGGCGGTCGAGTGGATCAGCAGTCCCAGCCGACCCAACGAGGACTTGCCCTCGAGTCGGGCCACGATGTCGTCGGCCAGCCGCACCACTTCTAGGGTGGAGCCGAGCACGAACTCGCCGGGATGGAGCACGAACGGTTGCTTCTCATCGGCCTCGACCTCGGTGGTGAGCTCGGGCTGAGCCTCCTTGGGGTCGATGAACGGGTAACGGTGGTTCTCGAACACGAGGAAGAAGCGGTCGACCCGTAGGTCGACGCTGGAGGGCTGTACGAAGTCGGGATCGAAAGGGTCGATCACGATACGGCCCGCTGCGATGGCCTGGCGGATGCTGCGGTCGGAGAAGATCACGGGTGCCTCTGAAGCCGCGATGGTAGGTCGGCCGGGTCGGCACCGCACCAGACGCAGTGCTCTCATGGCGGGCTCGGGGGACTAGTCCCGGGGGGTTTTCGATCAATGATTCTCCAGTGCCGCTGGGCGGCCGCCGATGTCATAGGCAGAGAGCTCGACCAGTAAAAGTCCCTCCACAGGACACACAAGAGGTTCCCCCTCTCTCCTCCTCAGCACAGCTGGTCGGGTCCAAGCCCTCTCCCTTCGGGGAGAGGGCTTCTCTTTGGGGGGCGGCCCGTTATTGGGGGGTCCCGTTCGCTCAGCGGGCGGCGATCGCCTCGACCTCCACCAGGTAGCCGCCGGGCAGTCCGGCGGCCTGGACCGCAGCCCGGGCCGGGTAGTCACCCTCGAAGAACTCGGCATACACGTCGTTGAACGCCGGGTAGTCGCGGATGTCGGCGAGGTACACGTTGGTCTTGACGACGTCCTCGAAGCCGAGGTCGAGGCCCTCGAGGACCACCCGGAGGTTTTCCATCACCCGCCGGGCCTGGGTGGTGATGTCGCCCTCTACCGGGGTGTCCGTGGCCGGGTCGATCGCCACCTGGCCGGCGACGAACACCAGTCCGTGGGCCTCGGCGGCGACCGAGTAGGGACCGACCGGTGCGACGGCGCCCTCGATCTCGTGGGCTTGCTTGGGCACGGCACCTCCCGAGTCATGGCGTGCGTCACCGAGGCTAACCCGGGTCCGAGAGAGGCCCGGCTACCGGGGCCGTCGATAGTTCCGTTAGCCTGCGTACTCGATCGAACAGGAGTGGGCCTGACGCTCTCGACCAAGAACGTGCTCGTTACCGGAGCCGGCTGCCTCGGCAGCGCCATGGTGCGGCGCCTCCGGGCCGAAGGGGCGGCGGTGAAGGTGGTCGACCTCTCCGAGGAGAGGCTGGCCCCGCTCGACCATGGCGTGTCCCGGATCGTCGCCGATATCACCGATGGTCCGGCCATGAAGGAGGCGGCCGCGGGAACCGACCTTGTCATTCACACTGCGGCCGTACTCGAGGGGGATGCCGACGTCATGCGGAGGGTCAACGTCGCCGGAACTCGCTGCGTCGTGGAGGCGGCCGCCGCCGCCCGCGTCGAGCGAGTGGTCCACATCAGCAGCGTTGCCGTCTACGGGATCTCGAAGACGACCGACATCACCGAGGCGATGGGCCCCGATCCGTCCGAGCAGGTCTACTCGATCACCAAATCGCTGGGCGAGGAGGAAGTCCACCGCATCGGCTCGGCCAACGGCCTGTCGTACACCATTATCCGCCCGGCGGCCATCTTCGGGCCGGGCGCCCAGTACTTCACCGCCCAGTATTTCAGGCGTGGGCAGCGCAAGCCGGTCATCTTTCTGGGCCGGGGGAACGGGGCGCTGCCGGTGGTCTTCGTCGATGACGTCGTCGATCTGGCCATGGTGCTGGCCGAGCATCCGGCCGCCGACGGCGAGGTCTTCAACTGCGCCATCGATCCTCCGCCCACCCATCGTGAGTATCTCATGGCCTACGCCCAACTCTCGGGGCACCAGCGCTACTTCGGCTTTCCGATGGCCCTCGCCAAGTTCGGCGCTTTCGTCGCCGCTCCGTTCGCCAAGAAGGGCACCTACGTTCGAGAGCTGGCGAAGAACCTGTCCCACATCGGCCGCTACGTGCGCATCGACACCTCCCGGGCCCGAGATCTCATCGGCTGGGAGCCCCGCTACGACGTGGAGGCCGGGATCGAGGCTTCTATGCCGTGGCTCAAGGAGCGGGGGCTGCTCGGTGGGAACGGGGGCGGGGCCGGCCCCGGGTAAACCGGGCAGCCTCGGGTCAGCTGAAGCTCTGGCCGCACCCGCAGCTTCGGGACACGTTGGGGTTGTTCACCCGGAACCCGGCGCCCTGGAACCCGTCGGTGTAGTCCACCTCGGCGCCCTCCAGCAGCTCGGCGCTGGCCCGGTCGACGACCACCTTGACTCCGTCGAAGTCCTTGATGAAGTCGGAGAGCTCGTCGACTTCGGTATCGAAGTACATCTCGTACTGGAACCCGGAGCACCCGCCGGGACGGACCCCAAGGCGCAGGGCCATGTCGGTATCCGGCTCTTGGGCCATGAGTTCCCGGACCTTGCTCTGGGCCGGCTCGGTGAGGGTGATCATTCGGTCGGCTCTCCTTTGATCGGGCGTGGAGTATATCGGTGGCAGGCAGTAGTTGAAGGCTTGCAGAACGTACCAACGTACAATGCCTGAAATGTCTTCCATCCCCACCCCGGCGGAGATCGAGGCGGCGCTGCGCGGCGTCGTCGATCCCGAGCTGGGCGGCGACATCGTCGAGCTGGGCATGGTCCCCGGCCTGGAGGTGTCGCCCGACGGACGGGCCACCATCGATGTGGCATTGACCATCGCCGCCTGCCCGATGCGGGACCAGATCGAATCGGACGTGGTGCGCAAAGTCGCCGCAATGCCCGGGATCCAATCGGTCGATGTCCGGGTGTCGGCCATGACCCAGCAGCAGCGATCGGAGCTCATGGCCCGGGCCCGCTTCCAGGCCCGCGACAAGGCCGCCCCGACCATGGTCAACCCGATGACCCGGGTGATTGCCGTCGGTTCCGGCAAAGGCGGAGTGGGCAAATCCTCGGTGGCGGTCAACCTGGCGGTGGCCTTGCGGCACATGGGCCATGAGGTGGGTCTGCTCGACGCCGACATCTGGGGCTTCTCGGTGCCGAGAATGCTCGGGGCGGAGGGGCGTCTGGAGGCCAACGACGACCACAAGATCGTTCCGCAGCGCACTCCCTCCGGGTTGCACCTCGTGTCCACCGGCCTGCTCATGGACGACGAGGACACCGCGTTGATGTGGCGAGGCCTGATGCTGTCCAAGGCCCTGGAGCAGTTCCTCCACGACGTCGCCTGGCCTCCCGAGCTGGACTACCTGGTGCTGGACATGCCGCCCGGCACCGGCGACATCCAGATGGCTCTGGCCCGGCTGTTGCCTCAGGCGGAGATGGTGGTCGTGACCACGCCCCAGAAGGCGGCGCAGAAGGTGGCGGCCCGGGTGGCCGACATGGCCCGCCGCTCCTACATGCCGGTGGTGGGGGTGATCGAGAACATGTCCGGGTTCACCACCGACGAGGGGAGGCACTACGACCTCTTCGGCGCCGGAGGGGGCCGGGAGCTGGCCGACGAGCTGGGGGTTCCGCTGATCGGAGAGATCCCGCTCGACCCGTTCGTGGTGGCCGGCGGCGACGAGGGGTCGCCGGTGGTGGCCGCCCGTCCCGAATCCCCCGCCGCCCGGGCCGTCGCCTCGGCCGCCGCCCGGGTCGCGGAGCTGGTGCCCCCGGTCGAGGACGAAACGTGCACCGCCCGCATCGCCCGCCTCGAAGAGGCCCTGGAGGCGATGGGGGCCCAGCAGCCAACCGGCTGAGCCCGACTGCGCGCTGAACTCGCCCGGACTCGTTGCCCTCTCAAGACGGGCACCGGGGGCTCCGAAATCAGATCCGTGGAGGCGATGCTCTGCCCCGACTGTGAGGCGACCCTCGATCACGGCGCGGGCCCTTCCGGGGCGGTGTGGATCTGCTCGGTCTGTGGAGGGCACACGCTGGGCATCGCCCAACTGCGCGAGCTGGCGGGTGCCGGGCCGGCCGGCCGGGTGTGGCGGTCGGCCCAGGAATCGGTCGCGGGCCGGCGCGCCTGCCCGGGCTGCCGCCTTCCCATGGCCGCGGTCGGCCCCTCGCCGCCGGAGGTGACGTTCGCGATGGAGGTGTGTCGCAACTGCCATGTGGTCTGGCTCGACCGGACCGAGTTCAACCGGCTCGGTCGCACCAACCAGGTTCCGGAGGCGGACGACCGCGAGATCGAGGACGAGGCGGTGGCCGAGATCATGGCCCGGGCCGAGTCGGAGCGGATCGCCCGTCGGGCCCAGGCCGGGTCGGCCGATCGCGGGCCGCCCCCGCACTGGTGGCAGTGGGTTCTCGGACTGGGCGGCTTCCCGATCCAGGACGACTTCTCGATGCGCCGGGTCCCGGTGGCCACCGTGACCGTGTCGGTGGTGATCGTCGCGGTGAGCCTGTGGGGGTTCACCGCCCTTCCAGAAACGGTCGAGCGCCTTGGGTTGGTGCCGGCCCGACCCGGGCGCCTGGCAGGGCTGACGCTGATCATCCACTTCTTCGTGCACGGGGGTTGGGCCCATCTGCTGGGCAATCTCTACGTCCTGGTGCTCCTGGGCAATCACATCGAGGACCGCCTCGGGTCGGCGCGGTTCGTGGTGATCGTGGTCGCCGCAGCCGTCACCGGTGCGCTGACCCATGTGCTGCTGGATCCCCGCCCTGAGATCCCGGTGGTGGGGGCCAGCGGCGGCATCTCCGGCCTCCTGGTCTTCTATGCAGTCGCCTCTCCTCGGGCCCGCTTCCACTTCCTGTTCTTTTGGCTGCTGCCACCGGTGCTGCGGTGGGTACGGCTGTCGGCGGCGGCATTCGCCGGCCTGTGGGCCTTCTTCCAGTTGATCGGGGGGTTCCTCCAGTTGGGCGGCTGGGGCGGGGTATCGGCACTGGCCCACCTGGGCGGGGCGATCGCCGGCCTGGTGCTGGGACTGGCCTGGCGCCGGGATGTCCCGGTTCGCGCCGCCGAGCTGGTCTCCTGACGGCCCGGTCGCCTAGGCCGCCCGGGAGCCGGCCTCGATGGACAGGCCGGTGGTGCCGGGGACCAAGCGGAAGGGGAGCGGGCCTACCGAGCGAGCCTCCTCGGCCAAGGCGTCGAGCATGTCGTCGGAATGGTCGGGATCGTGGTGGAAAGTGACCAGCGTTCCCACCTCGGTCAGCGCGGCGAACTCCAGCGTTTGGGTCGTGCTGCTGTGGCCCCAGCCCTGTCGAGCCGGGTACTCGTCATCGGTGTATTGAGCATCGTGGATCAGGACGTCCACTCCGGTGGCGAGGTCGAACCCCGAGGTCCAGGCCGGCGATTCGGGGAAGATCTGCGCTCCGAGGGCGGGCTCGTGGTCGGGCAGGTAGGCAATGCTCCCGGTGGATCCCTCGATGCGATAACCCAGCGTCGGTCCCGGATGGGTGACCAGGTCGGCCCAGACCTCCAGTCCGCCGATGGCAAAACGGGCCGGCGGACTGACGTCGTGGAGCCGGACATCCGGGAGATCTCGCAAGCGAACCGGGAACAGCGGAGGAGAGAGATAGCGAACGAGACGCTCCCGGAGCGCCATCGTCGTCGACACCGGCCCCCAGAGGTGGATCTCGACCGACGGGTCGAACATTGGCCCAAAGAAGCCCAGTCCCTGGATGTGGTCCATGTGGAGATGGGTCAGGAGGACGTCGACTCGTTCGGTGTCGGGGTCGAGGTGCTGGCCCAGCCGACGCACTCCCGACCCGGCGTCCAGCACCAGGACCTCGCCCCCGGGCCCCAACAGCTCGACCGAGGAGGTGTCGCCGCCGTAGCGGACGGTGTCGGGCCCGGCGCTGGCCAGCGAGCCCCTGGTACCCCAGAGGGTGAGCCTCACCGCTTCCCGATCTCCCAGAACATGGCCACCGCCCCCAGTATGCGATCGGCTCCGCCTTCCACGGGGAAGGCGGTGACCGCCACGTCGCGCCAGATGCCGTCGAAGCCCCGTATCCGAAAAGCCTTGTGCCGGGGCTCGTGCTTGGTGAGGGCCACCACGATCGGAAGCTCCTCGTTGGGGAGCGGATCGCCTTCGAGCGAGGTGACCTCGAAGCGTTCGGCCAGGTCGTCGGCGTGCAGTTCGCCGGCTTCGTCGAAGCGGACCCCGAGCACTTCTTCGGCCGGCTCGTTGTAAAACAGCAGGTCGCCTTCGGCGCTCATGATCCACACCGGGATCGCCAAATAACCGGCCCACTGCTTCAGGAGTATCAGCTCGATGGCGTTCTGCATCCGGGCTCCTCCAGCCGAGACTCCATTCTGGCGAAAACCCGGCTCGAGTGCTCGTCGGGCCCAGGTCGCCCGGACAATCCGACCGTGGTCGCCTTGTCGGGCTCTCCCCGGCACCCCCAGGATGGCCGGCCGGGTGGTGAGGCGATCCGGTTAGGTTTGAGTGGGACCGAGGGAAGGGGAGCCATGCAGTACCGCACGATCATCGAGCCGTTTCGCATTCACAGCGTCGAGGCCATCGACTTCCCCGACGAAGCAGCTCGCCGGGCCGCCCTGGAACGGGCCGGATACAACCTCTTCATGCTCCACGCCGACCAGGTGATCATCGATCTGCTGACCGATTCCGGCACCGGCGCCATGTCGGCCCAGCAGTGGGCCGGCGTGATGGTGGGCGACGAGTCTTACGCCGGCAGCCGCTCCTATTACAAGTTCCGTGACGTGGTCCGGGAACTGACCGGGTTTTCCCAGGTCATTCCCACCCACCAGGGCCGGGCCGCCGAGCACATTCTGTTCGCGGTGATGGTCGACGAGGGCCAGGTGGTTCCCAACAACACCCACTTCGATACGACCAGGGCCAATGTCGAATACCGGGGTGCCGAGGCCCGGGATGTCGTCATCGAAGAGGGGACCGATCCCGATGCCCTCCATCCGTTCAAGGGCAACATGGACGTGGAAGCCCTCGAGGAGACGATCCGGGAGGTGGGGTCCGAGCGCATTCCGTTCGTCATGGTGACCGTCACCAACAACTCGGGCGGCGGGCAGCCGGTTTCGATGGCCAACCTCCGGGCGGTCCGCGAGGTGTGCGACCGCCACGCCATCCCGTTCTTCCTCGACGCCTGTCGGTTCGCCGAGAATGCCTGGTTCATCAAGCTGCGCGAGGACGGGTATGCCGACCGGTCCCCCCGCCAGATCGCCGAGGAGATGTTCTCGCTGGCCGACGGGTGCACGATGTCGGCCAAGAAGGACGGCCTGTCCAACATCGGCGGCTTCGTGGCCCTCAACGAT
Organism: uncultured Acidimicrobiia bacterium; assembly: GCA_964347285.1. Lineage (GTDB taxonomy): Bacteria > Actinomycetota > Acidimicrobiia > Spongiisociales > JAOTWH01 > CAYFYE01. Next base: position 39,292 of record CAYFYE010000006.1, on the reverse strand, counting down.
CCGGAGGTGGCCAGCCAGTGCCGCAACCTGCTGATCCTCACCGAGGGCTTCCCGACCTATGGGGGTCTGGCCGGCTACGACCTGGAGGCCATTGCCCGCGGCCTGGAAGAGGTCACCGATCCCGATTACCTGCGCTACCGGATCCGTTCCACCGAATACCTGGCGGAGAAGGTGAACCAGGCCGGGGTGCCGATCGTCCGGCCTCCCGGTGGCCACGCCGTCTACCTGAACGCCGCCAAGCTGCTCCCCCAGATTCCGCCCCACCAATACCCGGCCCAGGCCTTGTCGGTCGAGCTGTACCGCCAAGGAGGAGTGCGCGGCGTCGAGATCGGATCGGTGATGTTCGGCAAGCCCCGTCCCGACGGCACCGAGGAGCCGGCCCCGATGGAGCTGGTGCGCCTGGCCATTCCTCGCCGCACCTACACCCAGAGCCACATCGACTACGTGGCCGAAGTGATCATCGACGTCGCCACCAGGGCCGAGGACATGCGCGGCTACCGCATCGTCCGCCAGGGTCCCTGGCTGCGGCACTTCACGGCTCGCTTCGAGCCGTTGTGAGGCCGGTCACCCCGAGCCGGAACCGGCGGGCCGTTCCGGCTACTTGATGCGTGATCGCCCGGCTCCCCACACCAGCTCGGGATCCGCGGCCGGCGGCGGCCACCGCTCATCGCGCCGATAGGCCCAGAACTCGAACGGGTTGTCGTAATAGGCGAGGGCCTCGACGGTCTTGAACCACTCCCGTCGCCGCACCAGCCACAGCAGCGTCCCGGCCACCGCTCCGGCGAGCATCCACAGCAGGTATCCGACCGGGTAGAGAGGGCCGAAGATTCGGTTTTGCCACACGTGCAGTCCCTCGTGGCGGAGCAGGAACCGGCGCCGGCGCTCGGCCGTGGCCGGGTCGTCCAGGCTGGGGCTGCCGACATTGGTCATCACGTTGCCCAGCGTCCAGGTGAATCCCTTGCGGACCGCGACTCCCCCTCCGTAGACGTGAAACCCGGCCCGGCGGCTCAGCCCGGGCCGGTAGTCGCGATCGCCACGAAAGAGATTGAGCAGATGGATCCCCAGGCCGGCGGCGGTGAGGGCCAGTCCCCAGGTCGAATCCAGTGCGAACCCGAGCCAGCCTCTCACGCTGCGCCAGTCGTAGACACCGCCCCAGCCGCTCACCACCCCGTTGAGCCCGCCCACCGAGGCTCCCACCCACAGGGCATCGAGGGGGGACAGGACCGCTCCTCCCAGGAGCGCTCCTCCGGCCCCGGCCGCCAGCGCCTCGAGGATGGTCAGAGGAAGAGCCCCTTGTGGGTCAGGGCCGACAGGTCCATTGCCATCGCCACCGCTACGTGCAGCGCCGCTCCCCACCAGATCGATCGGGTCTTCAGCGCCAGGGTGCCGAGAACGAAGCCGGCAATGATGGCGGCCACCGCCTCCAGGGCCGGCTTCTGGAAGTGGATCATCACGTAGGGGATGATCATGAGGAACACCGCCGTATATCCGAAAACGCGCTCGAGGCCGAACAGCAGGAAACCCCGAAAGAAGAACTCGAGGGTCACGAACTGGAGGGCGTAGAGGGCCCACCACGTCCAGAGGAACGGCCACCAGGCCTCGGCGGGTGCCGGGTCGTAGAAGGGGTAGCGGGCCTGGAACGGGCCGGTGAAGGAGGCGGCGATGACCGGGGGAAGCACCAACGCAAGCAGCAGCAGGTAGGCGGCTGCCTGTCGACCGGTACCGGTCAGTCTCAGCCCGAAGTCGCGCAAACTCTCCCGAAATCCCACCGTGATGAGCAGCACCGGCAGGACCGTGTAACCGGCGATCTGGACGACCGACCACCACACCAAACGGTTGAACTGGGCGTTGGCCGACGTAAGCACCGCTTCTTCGAGACGGAAGGCGGTGCCGTCGAGGCCGGTCGTCCGAAGCAGGGCGAGGAGCCAGTCGGGCTCGGCGGCGTTCTTGAGGAGCTGGATGAGCGCCAGCGAGGCCATGGTGACGCCGACCACCCCGGCGACCCGGCGCGCCGCCGCGGCAGCCGAGTTGGCTTCCAGGTAGGCGTCGGCGTGAGCGTCGGCTTCGGTGCGAATGTCGGAGACGTAGCTCCGCCACAGCCGAGCAGCCCAGCCGCGGCGTCGGTCGATTGTGGTGGCGATGTCGATGGCGGCCGCCCTGTCTCGGTCAGGCGAGACTACCGGCCCCGGAGAAGGCCTCTCTGAGTCCCGGGGAGATGGGGAGAGTGGTCCGGCTAGCGTGGCCCGCTCCATGACTCGACCCTCTGCCGGGCGCGTTGCCTTTGTCTCGGGCGCCGCCGACAACGCCCCCATTCTCATCGGGGTGTTCCCGTTCGGGATCATCGCCGGGGTGGCGGCGGTGGACAACGGTCTCGATACCGCCCAGGCCATCGCCCTGTCGCCGGTCGTGTTCGCCGGCGCCGCCCAGCTCGCCATGGTCGATCTGTTCGGAAGGGACGCGACGCTGGCAGTGATCGTGCTCACCGCCCTCGTCATCAATGCCCGCTTCCTCATGTACAGCGCGGCTCTGGCTCCCCACCTCGTGCAGGCCTCGGCGCTGCAGAGGGTTGCGGCCGCCTACCTGCTCACCGATCAGGCGTTTGCGGTGTCGATCGTTCGTTACGGGGATCGTGACGAAACCGCGGCGACCCGATTGGCCTATTACTTCGGGGCGGCGATGTCGCTTTGGGTCACGTGGCAAGCGGCCACCGTCGGCGGGGTGGTGGTGGGGAGTGAGGTGCCGCCGGAATGGTCGTTGGATTTCGCCGTTCCCCTGGTGTTCATCGCGCTGCTCGTACCGGCCCTGAAGGATCGGGGCACCGTGGCCGCGGCGGTAATCGCCGTTGCGGTGGCGGTGGCCGCCCAGCCGCTGCCCTACAACCTCGGGCTGATCGTGGCCGCCCTGCTGGGGATCATCGGCGGGCTCGTCGCCGAGTCGAGGAGCGTCGGCTGATGACCGTCGAGCCGTGGGCGGTGTGGACGGTCATCGCTGCCGCCGGGGCGGGTACCTTCGTGCTGCGCTTCTCGTTTCTCGGCGTGCTGCGCCGTGGCGTCGACGAGATCCCGGAGCTGGTTCGGCGGGCGCTGCGCCTGATTCCGGCGGCGGTGCTGGCCGCCTTCGCCGCGCCGGCGCTCACTCATCCGGAGGGATCGTTCGATCTGTGGAACGATCGTCTGCTGGCCGGCCTGATCGCCGCTGTGGTGGCCTGGCGCAACAAGAGCGTTCTGGCCACGATCGCAGTGGGGATGGGGGTCCTGTGGCTGCTCCAAGCGCTGGGGTGAGCTGGTCTTGATCCGCGTCCCCCCCGGAGGGGAGGTGCACCCGAAGGGGCGGAGGGGCGCGTCTCCTCCCCCGGAGGGGGAGGTGCCCGAAGGGGCGGAGGGGGCGCGCCCTTCCGACGCCAGGGCTGGCTACTCCCGAAGGCTCAGACCCCCCTACCCCAGCCCTCGAGCCCCCTCGCCTCGTCGCTGCGCTCCTCGGCACTCCCCCCCGCCCCCCTACCCCAGCCTTCGCTGCGCTCGGGCTGCGGTACCTTCCCCCCAACGCTCGCTTCGTTCGCTGGGGGGAACGAGCTCGCTTCGCTCGCTGGGGGTAGAGACAGGGAGCGGAACCGGTCAGTGCGCCGAGCGGTGACCCGGTAGCCTCCACCGGGCGTCGAGCATCGGAGATGTCATGTACCCAGTGAACTTCCAGACCGAGTACGGGAACGGGACCCGCAGCCGCGGGTTGGCGGTGACGGGGGTGATCTTCTTCCTCAAGGTGCTGCTGGTGATCCCGCACTTCATCGTCCTGTGGTTCCTCTACATCGCTGCCGCCGTGGCCACCTACATCGGCTACTGGATCGTGGCCATCACCGGCCGCATGCCCGAAGGGCTCTACGACTTCCTTCGCAACGTCATTGCCTGGTACCACCGTGTCGGGGCGTGGATCCTGGGCCTCACCGACGAATACCCACCGTTCGCCCTCGAGTCCCTCGACTACCCCGCTCAGATGACCGACTCGTACGGGGACGGGACCCGCAGCCGCGGGTTGGCGGTGACGGGGGTGATCTTCTTCCTCAAATCGCTGCTGGCGCTGCCCCATTTCATCGTGGTCGGGGTGTTGCAGTTCGTGGCTACGGTGGTGGCCTACATCGGTTTCTGGATCGTGGCCTTCACCGGGAAGCTACCGGAAGGCATTCACAACCTTCTGGGTGGCTATCTCAGGTGGAGCGTCCGGGTCAACGCCTGGCTGGCCGGCCTGGAGGACACCTACCCGCCTTTCAGCCTGGAGTAGCCCCTCGAGCGGCCGGTTGTAGTAACTTCCCGCGCTGGGAGGAGGGATGATGGCTGCTCTGCTGCATCGCTACAGCGACAAGATCGAGGCGCTTCGGCGCGTACCTCTGTTCAGCACCTTGAGCAAGAGGGATGTCGGTATCGTCGCTCGTCACGCCGACGAGATCGCCGTACCAGCCGGCAAGGTGCTCGCCGCGCAAGGCAAGCCTGGGAACGCTTTCTACGTCATCGTGCGGGGGAGCGCGACGGTCAAACGTGACGGCCGCAAACTGGCCGAGTTGCAGGCCGGCGACTTCTTCGGGGAGATGGCAGTCCTCGACGGTCTGCCTTGCAGTGCCACGGTGGTGGCGGACGAGGAATGCGTGCTTCTCGAGATGCACCGTCGCCATTTCAGCGCCATCCTCGATGACGTCCCGGCGATCACCCGCAAGCTGCTGGTGGGTCTCTCGGCGCGATTGCGTTGCGCCGACAAGGCTTTGGTCGGCTGAGGGCGGCCCGCAACCGGCCCTATTCGTCCAGCAGTTCTTCCAGGGCGGGCCTCACCAGGTCGGGGAGATCGCGGCGCAGTTCTTCTACCACTCGGGCCGTCTCGCCACGCAAACCCTCTACTCGCTCCTCGGCGTCGGCCAGGAGGCGGCGCAGTCGCTTCACCTGGTGCTCGAGTCGGCCGACTTCTGAGCGCAGCCCCAGAATTCTCTTGACGCCCTCCAGATTCACCCCGGCCGAAGTCAGTTGCTGGATCAGGGCCAGCCGCTCCAGGTCCTCGTCGGAGTAGCGGCGAGTGCCGCCCGGGGTTCGATAGGGCGTGATGAGCCCGCGCCGCTCGTAGATACGGAGCGTCTGGGGGTGCACTCCGGCCAGGCGGGCCGCTACGGAGATGACGTACACCGCCTCGTCACGTCGACTCATCGCTCACACTCCCAGGTGGGCGCGGGGGTTGCGCCCATCGTCGTACCGGCGGAGGCGCTCGAGGAGTTCTCGCTCTTCTTCAGACAGCTCGGCGGGCACGTCCACCTCCACCTTCACCAGGAGGTCGCCGACCCCGCCCCGGGGCCGCGCCACTCCCTTGCCTTTCACTCGGAATGTCTTGCCGGTGCGTGTTCCCGGCGGAACCCGCAGCCGCACGCGCCCCTCCAGCGTGGGCACGTCGATCTCGGCCCCCAGCACGGCTTCGGCGAAGCTGATCGGTACGGTCACCCGCAGGTTGGAACCGGAACGGCCGAAGATCGGGTGGCCGGCCACGTGGACCCGGACGTAGAGGTCGCCGGGGGGTCCGCCGTTGTGGCCGGGTCCCCCTTTGCCCTTGACTTTCACGGTGGCGCCGTCGGCAATGCCGGCCGGCACCTTCACCTTGGTGCTCCGACCGTTGGCGGCGACGGTTTTGGTGACGCCGCCGATGGCCTCGTGGAAGGTGAGGTTCAGGTCGGCGGTGTAGTCCTGGCCTGGAGCCGCCCGGGGCCCGCCGCGACCGAAGAATCCGCCCAGCAGGTCGCCGACGTCGCCGGAGAAGAAGTCGCCGAGATCCTCGAAGCGGACGTATTGGGCACGTCCTCCCGGCCCGCCTACGAACTCGCCGCGGCTGAAAGCGTCGCGGACCTGGTCGTATTCCTTGCGCTGATCGGCATCGCCAATGACGTCGTAGGCCTCGTTGATGTCCTTGAACTTACGCTCGGCGTCGGCGTCGTCGGGGTTGGCGTCCGGGTGGTAGGTCTGGGCCAGCTTCCGATACGCCTTCTTGACCTCCTTCGCCGAGGCGTTCCGGCCTACTCCGAGGATCTCGTAGTAGTCCCGCTCCAGCCACTCCCTACGCATGGTCGACGGCCACCATCGCCGGGCGCACCACCCGGCCGGCCAGCGTGTAGCCGCGACGCAGCTCCTGGGAGACGATCAGCGTGCCGTCTCCTTCCTGAGGCGCCTGGACCGCTTCGTGTACCTCAGGATCGAACGGCACACCTTCGGCGACGATCGGCTCCAGCCCCTCCTTGGAGAGGACATCGAGCAGCAGCTGATAGGTGCTGCGCATTCCGGCGATCAGCTTTTCCTCGGCCGGTGTCTGCGGGTCGTGAGTGAAGGCGACGTCGAAGCTGTCGAGCACCGCCAGCAGGTTGACGACGACCCGCTCCGAAGCCCGGGCCACTGTTTCCTTCTGCTCGCGCTGAATCCGCTTGCGGTAGTTGTCGAAATCGGCGACCACCCGCTGCAGGTCGTCCAGGTAGGACTCGGCGGCATCGCGGGCCTCGCCGAGCTCGGCCAGCAGCAAAGATCGAGCTTCCTCGGGATCTTCGGGAAGGATCAGGCCCAGGCTTTCGGCGGTACGGGCCGGGACCTCGACGATCTCGGCGGTGACCACCTCGGCGTCATCCTCGACCCCGTCATCTGGGGCCGTGGTGGCGGAGACCCGCTCCGTGACGTCGCCGGGCTGCTCGGTCTGGTCGGTCACGATTCATCACCTTCGTCGACGATCTCGGCCTCGACCACGTCCTCTTCGCCACCGGCCGCGGTCTCGCCGCCTCCGGCCTGCGCCTGCTGGGCCTCGGCATACACCTTCTGCCCGAGCACTTGGGAGGCCTCCAGCAACTTCTGGGTGGCCTCGGTGAGCGCGCTCGCCTCGGCCTCCTCGTCCTCGAGGAGCTTGCGGACGTCGGCCAGCCCTTCCTCGATCGGCTTGCGCTCGTCGTCGCTGAGCTTGTCACCGTGCTCTTTGAGCATCTTGTCGGTCTGGTAGGCCACGTTGTCGGCCTGGTTGTGGGCATCGGCCCGCTCCCGGCGCCGGTGGTCCTCAGCGGCGTGCTCCTCGGCGTCCTGGACCATCTTGTCGATCTCGTCCTGAGACAGGGCGGTACCGCCGGTGATCGTCATCGCCTGGCTCTGTCCGGTGCCGAGGTCCTTGGCCGAAACCGACACGATGCCGTTTGCGTCGATGTCGAAAGTCACCTCGATCTGGGGAATGCCGCGCGGAGCCGGGGGAATGCCGGTGAGCTTGAAGCGCCCGAGGGACTTGTTGCCGGTGGCCATCTCCCGCTCGCCCTGGAGGACGTGGATCTCCACCTCCGGCTGGCTGTCGGCGGCTGTGGTGAAGATCTCGGCCCGGCGGGTGGGGATGGTGGTGTTGCGCTCGATCATCTGGGTGGCCACGCCTCCCAGTGTCTCGATCGAGAGGGTCAGCGGGGTCACGTCGAGAAGCAGGATGTCCTTGACGTCGCCCTTGAGCACTCCGGCCTGCAGAGCGGCTCCCACGGCCACCACCTCATCCGGGTTGACGCCGCGATGAGGCTCCTTGCCGGCCAACTCCCCGATCAGCTCTTGGACGGCAGGCATCCTGGTCGCCCCGCCGACGAGGATCACGTGATCGATGTCGTCCATCGTCAGACCGGCGTCCTTGAGCGCCTGCTGGAAGGGATCTTTCGTGGAGAGCAGGAGATCCTCGGTCATCTTCTCCATCTCGGAGCGCTTCAGGCTCTTCTGCAGGTGCAGCGGCCCTTCGGCGGTGGCGGTGACGAAGGGCAGGTTGATCTCGGTCTCAGGGACCGAGCTCAGCTCGATCTTTGCCTTCTCGGCCGCCTCCTTCAGACGCTGCAACGCCATCGCATCCTTGGACAGGTCGACCCCGTGCTCGTTCTTGAACTCGGTCACCATCCAATCGATGATGCGCTGGTCCCAGTCGTCGCCGCCGAGCTGGGTGTTGCCGCTGGTCGACTTGACCTCGAACACCCCCTCACCGATCTCGAGGATGGACACGTCGAAGGTGCCTCCCCCGAGGTCGAAGACGAGGATCGTCTGGTCTTGGCCTTCCTTGTCGAGGCCGTACGCCAGCGAAGCGGCGGTCGGCTCGTTGATGATGCGCAGCACCTCGAGCCCGGCGATCTGGCCGGCCTCCTTGGTCGCCTGGCGCTGGGCATCACCGAAGTAGGCCGGCACGGTGATGACGGCCTCGGTGACTTCCTCACCCAGGTAGGCCTCGGCATCCCGCTTGAGCTTCTGCAGGATGCGTGCCGAGATCTCCTGGGCCTTGTAGGTCTTGTCGTCGATGTCGATCGACCAGTCGGCTCCCATGTGGCGCTTGACGGACCGGACGGTGCGATTGGGGTTGGTGATCGCCTGGCGCTTGGCCACTTCGCCGACGAGCACCTCGCCCTGCTTTGAGAACGCCACCACTGACGGGGTGACGCGCTGCCCCTCGGCGTTGGCCACTACCTTGGGCTCACCGCCCTCCATGACCGCGATGGCGCTATTGGTCGTTCCCAGGTCGATGCCTACTGCTCGGGCCATGTGTCGTGTCTCTCCTCGTGAATTGGAACGGCTGTCGTTCGGTACAACCTGAGTGTATCACTATCATATTTCCGTCACAATGACGGAATAGATTACATCTATGGGCCGGTTGGGCCCTGGCAACCAGGAGGATAGGTTTTGGCAGAGCTGTCCGTGACCACGCTACCCGTGCTGCCGCTACGCAACGGCGTGGTGTTCCCCGAGATGGTGGTGACCGTCGGGATCGAGACCGACGAGGCCCAGCGGGCCCTGACCGCCGCCGAGTCGACCGAGGGCCGCATCCTGTTGGTGCCCCGGCCGGAGGGGGAGTTTGCGAGTGTCGGGACCGTCGCCGAGATCCAAGAGTTCGACGTGACCGGCGGCATCAGGGCCGTGCTGGTGCGGGGGGTGGCCCGGGCCCGCATCGGTGCCGGGAAGACCCGGGGCGATGAGGCGCTGTGGGTCGAGGCCGAGATCAGCACCGATCCCGAGGTGTTCGACGAGGGGACGCGCCGCCTGGCCGACGAGTACCGCGCCGTCGTGACCGAGGTCCTCGAGATGAAGGGTATGGGTCCGGTCGCCGAGCGGATCCTCGGTATCGACCATCCCGGCCAGCTGGCCGACCTCGGCGTCTACTCGCCGGATCTCTCCCTGGCGCAGAAGATCGAACTCCTGGAGACCCTCGACGTCGACGAGCGGTTGCGCAAGGCCCTGGGGTGGATGAACGAAGTGCTCGCCGACCTCAGCCTGCGGGAGCAGGTGCGGCGCGATGCCTCCGAGCGGATCGACAAGAGCCAGCGGGAGTATCTGCTGCGCCAGCAGCTCAAGGCGATCAAGGACGAGCTGGGCGAGGGCGACACCGATCTCGCCGCCGAGTACCGGGCGAAGCTCGACGAGATCCAGCCGCCGGCATCGGTGCGCGAAGCAGTGGAACGGGAGATCGATCGACTGGAACGGATCGGGGAACAGAGCCCAGAGCACAGCTGGATCCGGACCTGGCTCGACACGGTCCTGGAAGTGCCGTGGACGGCGCGGAGCGACGATCGCCTCGACCTCGACGTGGCCCGGGAGGTCCTCGACGCCGACCACACCGGTCTCGAGGACGTGAAAGAACGCATCATCGAACATCTGGCCGTTCGCAAGCTCCGGCGAGATCGGGGCCTGGAGGAGGTGGGCGAAGCCGATCGGAGAGCCGGAGGCGGAGCCATTCTGCTGCTGGTCGGTCCTCCGGGCGTGGGCAAGACCTCACTGGGCGAGTCGGTGGCCCGCGCCCTGGGACGCCGGTTCGTGCGGGTGGCTCTCGGCGGCGTGCGCGACGAGGCCGAGGTGCGGGGCCACCGCCGGACCTATGTGGGGGCCCGGCCCGGCCGTATCGTCAGAGCCCTGGTGGAGGCGGGGACCATGAATCCCGTCTTCCTTCTCGACGAGATGGACAAGGTGGGGGCCGACTGGCGGGGAGACCCCTCGTCGGCCTTGCTCGAGGTCCTCGATCCCGCCCAGAACCACACCTTCCGCGACCACTACCTCGAGCTGGACGTCGACCTGTCCGAAGTGCTCTTCATCGCCACCGCCAACATCGTCGAGACCATTCCTCCGCCCCTGCTCGACCGGACCGAGGTGATCAGGCTCGACGGCTATACCGCCGACGAGAAGAGAGAGATCGCCCGCGATCATCTGCTGCCGCGCCAACTGGAGCGGGCCGGGCTCGAACCGGACGAGCTGACTGTCGGCGATGACGCCCTGGCGGTGGTGATCGACGGGTACACCCGCGAGGCCGGGGTACGGGGACTCGAGCGCGAACTGGCCAAGCTGGTGCGAAAGGTGGCCACCCGCCTCGCCGCCGACCCTTCCCCGATCACCGTCGGCCCCGACGACATCAGAGAGCTGCTCGGCAAGCCAACCGTGCACCACGACGAGGTGGCCGACCGGACCGCAGTCCCCGGGGTGGCCACCGGGCTGGCCGTGACCGGGGCCGGGGGCGATGTCCTCTTCGTGGAGGCGACCGCCATGGATGGCGAAGCAGGCCTGACGCTCACCGGGCAGCTCGGTGACGTGATGAAGGAGTCGGCGGAGATCGCCCTCTCATACGTCCGATCTCACGCCGAGGAGCTCGGGATCGATCCCGAGACGCTGGGCCGTCGGTTCCACGTCCACGTGCCCGCCGGCGCCATCCCCAAAGATGGGCCCTCGGCCGGGATCACAATGGCCGCCGCCCTGGTCAGCCTGCTGACCGGGCGGACCGTGCGGGAAGTGGGGATGACCGGCGAGGTGACCCTTCAGGGCCGAGTCCTCCAGATCGGTGGGGTCAAGCAGAAGGTGCTGGCCGCCCACCGGGCCGGGCTGCGCGAGGTGATCCTGCCGGCCCGCAACGCCGACGATCTCGAGGACGTGCCCGAGGCCGTTCGGGCCGAGATGACCTTCCACACTCTGGACGACATCGGGGCGGTGCTGGCCGAGGCGCTCGAGCCGGCGGCAGATCCTGTGGCCGCCTGAGGTAATGAGGCAGGGCGGGACGGCGCTTCAGATCGGCTCGAACCGCGCCTGGAAGAAGCGAAGCGTCTCCGGCTCGTAGGTGAACCGCAGCCCCCGGATCTCCTCTCGCTGCTCGTAGACGCCCGTGATCGATTCGGCGGTCACGTCCATGTGCGACTGGGTGTACACCCGGCGGGGAATGGCCAGTCGCACCAGTTCCAGCTTGGGATAGTGGTGCTCTCCGGTGCCGGGATCACGGCCCGCCGACACGATCCCCCGTTCCATGCCGCGGACGCCGGAGTCGATGTATATCGCCGCCGTCAGCGCTTGAGCGGGGAAGTGGTCCTGGGGGAGGTGATCGCAGATGGCGGCGGCATCGAGAAAGACGCCGTGGCCCCCGACGGGAATGACGATCGGGATGCCCGCTTTGAGGAGCTTGTTGCCGAGGTACTCCACCTGCCCCACTCGGGCCCTGACGTGGTCGTCGGTCGCGACCATCTCGCGGATGCCCCGGGCCAGCGCCTCCATGTCACGTCCCGACATGCCCCCGTACGTATGGAGCCCCTCGAAGGCCACCAGCAGCGACCGGGCCTTGCGGGCCAGCTCCGGATCTCGCACTGCCAGGAAGCCGCCGATGTTGACCAGGTTGTCCTTCTTGGACGACACGGTGGCCCCATCGGAATAGGAGCAGATCTCGAGGAGGATCTCGGAAATACTGCGGTCCTCGTAGCCGGCTTCGCGCTGTTGTATGAAATAGGCGTTCTCGACGGCCCGGGTGGCGTCGAGCATGACGAGGATTCCCTGCGCACTGCAGAACTCGTACACCTTACGGAGGTTGGCCATCGACATCGGCTGGCCCCCGGCCATGTTCACGTTGGTCTCGAACGAGACGTAGGCGACCCGCTTAGCGCCATAGTTGTCCACGACGTGTCGCAGCTTGCCGAGGTCAATGTTTCCCTTGAAGGGGTGGTCCATGTGGGGCTGGTGGGCCTCGTCGATGATGACGTCGACGAACTTGCCGCCGGCGTACTCCTGGTGGAACCGAGTGGTGGTGAAGTACATGTTGCCGGGTACCACGTCGCCGGGCTTGATCAGGATCTGGCTCAGGATGTGCTCGGCTCCCCGCCCCTGGTGGGTGGGGATGAGCTCGGGATACCCGTAGACCTGCTCCACCGCCTCGGCCAGGTGATAGAAGGACTTGGACCCGGCATACGCCTCGTCGCCCAGCATGAGGCCGGCCCACTGGTAGTCCGACATGGCCGATGTGCCGGAATCGGTCAAGAGGTCGATGTAGACGTCGTCGGACTTGAGCAGGAAGGTGTTGTAGCCGGCTTCGCCGGCGGCCCTCTCGCGTTCGGGGCGAGAGGTCATGCGGATCGGCTCGACCATCTTGATCTTCCACGGCTCGGCCCAGCTGCGGTGTTCCATCGGTTGCTCTCCTGGCTGCGTCGTATTCCTATCGGCCATCCGAGCACAGGACTCGATGGCAGGAAAAGGGGCGTTGGTCCCTATTGTTGCCGCCGGGGCGGAGGCGGCGGTGCCATGTAAGTGCGCTCGAGCATCTTTTTCAGCCGACGCCCTTCTTCGGCCATGTGGGTCGCGATCTCTTCCAGCCGCCGCCCAAGGAGCTTTCGCATCACACCGTCTGCCAACCGCCCGAGCACGGGCCGGGCCGTGCCCAAACACATCTCAGCGGTGAAGCGAACCCCGTGCCGGAGGGGTTCCCGGGGAAGGAACCCCGCAAGCCGGGACCGATCCGGTACTCCACCCTCCGGTTCGGCTCGGCGGCAGTGATCACCATGCGGAGGCGATGGGGCTTTTGGTGGAGCACCTCCTCGACTTCGTTCACCGTGCCGGGGGCCACTCCATCGTCCACGATGTATGAGCAGGACAGGCGGTCGGGATGCCACTCGACGTAGCGATCGCAGAATGCACCCAGCCAGTCCGCCACGGTCTCCGGAGGGACATCGATGTCTACGGTGTCACGCAGGACGATCATTGGCCCTTGGTACCACCAAACCACATGGGTCCGCGGCAGCTAGGGTGCATGGTCGGGGTCGACCAGGGCCGAACGACCTTCCCGCACGAACCGTCGATGACGACTCGGCCGGTCGCCGGAGGCAGTGGGCATGCCGGAACCGCAGCCAGAGGGGGTCTTCACCCTGAGCCTCGACGTGCCGGTGTGGGACCGTTTCTTCACCGCAGCCACGCTGGTGGTGATCGGGACCCGGGACCCGGACGGCGGCTACGACCTCGCCCCCAAACACATGGCCATGCCGCTCGGATGGGAGAACTTCTTCGGCTTCATGTGCACGCCCCGCCACGCCACGTATCGCAACGCGGTGCGGGAGGGTGCCTTCACGGTCACGTATCCCCGGGCCGAGCAGGCGGTCGAGGCCAGCCTGGCCGCCTCTCCCCGTTCCGAGGATGGTTCCAAGCCGACGGTGGATGCCCTGCCGACGTTTGCCGCAACGGAGATCGAGGGCATCTTCTTGGCCGGCGGCAACGCCTTTCTCGAATGCAGGCTGGAGAGGACCGTCGAGGGATTCGGAGACAGCGAGCTGATGGTGGGGCGGATCGCCGCCGCCCACGTGTCCGATCGGGCGTTGCGGGCCGCCGATCGGGACGATCAGCAGCTGCTTGCCGAGGCGCCGTTGCTCACCTATCTACCGCCCGGCCGCTATGCGGTCGTCAGGGACTCGTCGGCCTATCCGTTCCCCGACGGCTTCAAGCGATGACGGAAGCGCCCAAGGTCGGGGCGGCGCTCCTCGACGAGGTCGCCGGGTATCGCGACGACATGACCGAGACGCTGCGCCGTCTGGTGGTGGCCGAGTCGCCCTCGTCCTTGCCCGAGGTTCAGCGGGGGCCTCAATCGATCTTGACGGAAGCTCTCGGCGATCTGGGTTTCCGGGTGCGACACGTCGCCGGGACCGAGACCGGCGGCCATCTCGTCGCGGTCCCCCTGAGGCGGATCCCGGGACCGTACCAACTTGTGATTGGTCATAGCGATACCGTGTGGCCCCTGGGGACGGTGCACGATCGCCCGGTGCAGGTACGCAACGGCCGCCTGTACGGTCCGGGGGCCTACGACATGAAGGCCGGCCTGGTCCAAGGCCTGTTCGCCGTCGCGGCACTCTGGTCACTGGACCTTCGCCCGGCCGTCACCCCGGTGCTGTTCATCAACTCCGACGAGGAGATCGGCAGCCGCGAGTCGGGGGACCACCTCCGGCGCTTGGCCAAGCGGGCCGATCGGGCCATGGTGCTCGAGCCGTCTCTGGGTCCGACCGGCCGGCTCAAGACGGGCCGAAAGGGCACCGGCCGCTTCGTGATTCAGATCTCCGGAAGAGCCGCTCACGCTGGGCTCGATCCGGGTAGGGGCGCCAGCGCCATTCTGGAACTGTCCAAGGTCGTTCAGCGCCTCTTCGAGCTCAACGATCTCGATCGAGGCATCTCGGTGAACGTGGGGACGATCGAAGGCGGCGTCAGGCCCAACGTGGTGGCCCCCGAGAGCTCTGCGATGGTAGACGTTCGGGTATGGCGTGCCGAAGATGCCCGAAGCATCGAGGCTGCCATACGCGACCTGGCACCTTCCACTCCCGGCACCAAGATCGTCGTGGAAGGCGGCTTCGGGCGCCCTCCCATGGAGAGGACGGCCGGCAACGCGCGCCTGTGGGAGTTGGCCCGGGAGGCCGCTGGAGAGCTGGGTTTGTCCATCGACGAGGGAACGGCCGGCGGCGCCTCCGACGGCAACACGGCCAGCTTGTTCGTGCCTACTCTCGATGGCCTCGGTGCAGTGGGTGACGGCGCCCATGCCGACGACGAGTTCGTGTATCTCGATGCCATGGTGGAGCGCTCGGCACTGCTGGCCCGTCTGCTGCTAGAACCCCCCGTGAGGACCGGCTGAGAGGAGAGTCATGACGGTGCACCCGCTCTTCTACGGTTCGCTGACCCGGGTGGCCGACCTCGAATCCCGGGACTTCGAGATCGAGCCGGTGGGGCGTGATGCATGGGATGAAGGGGACTTCGTGGTGGGCGAGGTGGTGCCGCCCAACAGCCCGCTGTCCCGGGTGGAGCTTCCCAACGGCCGGCTGATCGACCTCGTCGAGGGAGATGCGGTGGTCGGCGCCTTTGGACGCCGCATGGCCACCCTCGAGGCCGTGGGTGATTGGCGGCAGATCGGACCGGACGGCAGCATGGAAGCGTTGACCGGAGCCGGGCTATTCGGCAAGGCGTCCTTCACGTCCTACTTCATCGGACCACTCATGCGGCTGTCCTACCGGGGTCACGTGATCATGGATGGTCGAAAATCCCGAATGTCCGATTTTGTTCCCGATGTGGAGCTGCGTCCCTACAACGTCCCCACCCTGCTGGTGATCGGCACCTCGATGTCATCGGGAAAGACCACGTCGGCCAAGATCATCGTGCGCCGCCTGAGGGAACACGGCTTTCGAGTGGTGGGCGCCAAGCTGACCGGGGCGGGCCGGTATCGGGACATCCTGGCCATGTACGACGCCGGGGCCCAATCCATCTTCGATTTCGTCGACGTCGGACTGCCGTCGTCGATCATGGACCCGGAGGAGTTCCGGCCCAAGGTGCGCGCCATGCTGTCGTTGATCGCCAATGCCGATCCGGATGTGGCCGTTATCGAGGCCGGAGCTTCCCCGCTCGAGCCCTACAACGGAGGGGTGGTGCTCGAGGAGCTGGGCGGATCGGTCCGCTTCACCCTGCTCTGTGCCTACGACCCCTATGCGGTGGTGGGGGTCATGCAGGGCTTCGGCTTCAGACCCGATCTGGTCTCCGGGATCGCCACCTCCACCTCGGCGGGGGTGTCGATCGTGGAGCAGCTGGCCGGAGTAAAGGCACTCGACCTGCTCGATTCGGACAGCATGCCCGAGCTGGACCGGATGCTGGAGAAGGCCTTCGCCTGAGGACGCCTACTCCCTAAGGTCGCTGCTATGACCTGGGCCTGTCCGGATTGCGGCCGAGAATTCGCCAACCGAAACCAGTGGCATTCGTGCGGGGTGTATACCGTGAAAGACCATCTGGGCGACAAGACGGGGGCCATTGTGGCCCTCTACGACCGGATCGTGACGGCCGCCCGTCGCTGTGGAGACGTTCACGTCGAGCCGGTGAAGACGCTCATCGAGCTGAAGGCGGAGACCACATTCGCGGCGGTCAAAGTGCGTTCCCGCTGGGTGGACCTGGCCCTGATGATGCCGGACGTTCCCGGCAGTGGGCGCATCCGCAAGGTCTTCGAGTACGGGCCGGAGGCCTACGAGATCACGATCCGGCTTTCGGCGACGGCCGATGTCGACGAAGAGATCGAATCGTGGCTGTGCCGGGCCTATCACGCTTCGGAGGAGCGGGTCGGGCGGTAGCGTGGCGGACGTGGACCTCGAAGGCGCCGCCCTCATCGTGGTCGACGTGCAGAAGGGTTTCGACGATCCGGGCTGGGGCCGGCGCAACAACCCCGCCATGGAGGCCAACGTCGCCGCCCTCATCGCCGAGTGGCGCAAGCGCAGGCGCCCGATCGTCTTCGTGCGCCACGACTCGGTGGTCGAGGGCTCGCCGCTCCAACCGGGCCGGCCCGGCAACGAGCTCAAGGACGCCGTCACCGGAGATCCCGACCTACTGGTCACCAAGTCGGTCAACTCCGCCTTCTACGGCGAGCCGGACCTGCATGAGTGGCTGCACCGGCGAGAGATCGCACAGGTGGTGATCTGCGGCATCCAGACCAATCGCTGCGCCGAGACCACGGCCCGCATGGCCGGCAACCTCGGCTACGACACCCTGTTCGTCCTCGATGCCACCCACACGTTCGACCTCACCGGACCCGACGGCGAGACGATCACCGCCGACCAGCTGGCCAGGGTGACCGCCGCCAACCTCCACGGCGAGTTCGCCACCGTCGTGACCACGGAGGAACTGGTCGGCGACCGTTAGGGTGCCGCCATGGGTGGACTCGACCTGACCGAGCGGGACCGCGCCCTCATGGACGGCGAGGGCACGGCCGCCGAGCAACTGGCGATGCAATTGGTGACGGCCGTCGCCGAGGCGATGGGTGCCGAGCGACTCCTCGACGTGACCGGCGCCCACATCGATTCCTGCCTGTTTCACGGCCGGGCCGGGTTGGACTTTGCCGAGCGGTTGGTGGCCGGGGATGCCCGGGTGGCGGTGCCCACCACGCTCAACGTGTCGTCCCTCGATCTGCTCCACCCCGACCTGTACCGGGGAGATCCGGGCACCGGTCGCCTGGCCCGCCGTCTGATGGAGTGCTACGAGGAGATGGGCTGCCGACCCACCTGGACCTGCGCCCCCTACCAGCTCCCGGAACGGCCCGGTTTCGGCGAACACGTCGCCTGGGCGGAATCCAACGCCACCGTGTTCGCCAACTCGGTGCTCGGGGCCCGGACCCACCGGTACGGCGACTTCATCGACGTGTGCGCTGCCATCACCGGCCGGGCCCCGGCCGGTGGGCTCCATCTCGACGGTCCCCGCCTGGGGCAGATGCTCTTTCGGGTGTCGGGGGTAGCGCCTCGCCTCCTCGAGGCCGATGTGCTCTACCCCGTCCTCGGTCACCTGATCGGCTATCGAGCCGGGATGAGGGTGCCCGTCATCGACGGGCTCCCCGCCCACATCGAAGAGGATGCGCTCAAGGCCCTGGGAGCGGCCGCGGCCTCCTCGGGATCGGTGGCTCTCTTCCACGTTGTGGGAGTGACGCCGGAGGCGCCCTCCCTCGAAGCGGCGTTCGGCGGACGGGAGCCGAAAGAGATCGTCGACGTCGGACCGGGCGAGCTGCGCGCCGCCCGCGACGATCTGAGCACGGCGAAGAACGGTCGCCTCTCCGCCGTCAGCTTGGGCACTCCCCACGCTTCGCTGGCCGAGTTCGCCCGGCTGATCCCGCTTGTGGAGGGCGGCCGGGTCCATCCCGACATCGAGTTCTACGTCTCGACCGGGCGTGACGTGCTCGCCGAGGTGGAGCGGCGCGGCTGGCTGGAGGCGCTGGTGCAGGCGGGGGTGCAGGTGGTCGTAGATACCTGCACGTACATCACTCCGATCCTCAGAAACCGGACTGGAGTGGTGATGACCGACTCGGCCAAATGGGCCTACTACGCGCCGGGGAACCTCGGCGTTCACGTCGCCTTCGGAGGGATGGAGGAGTGCGTTCGCTCGGCGCTGACCGGCGAGATCGTCCGCAACGAGGAGCTGTGGGATGGGCTTTGAGGGCCGAACACTCGTCGCCGGAGCCGCGGCGGGAAAGGCGCTGGTGCTCGACGAGCCGCTCAGCTTCTGGGGCGGCCTCGATCCCGAGACCGGTCGGATCATCGACCACCACCATCCCCAGCACGGCGAGGTGGCCGCCGGGCGCATTCTGGTCATGCCCCACGGGCGCGGCTCCAGTTCGGCCCCGAGCGTGCTGGCCGAGGCGATTCGGCTGGGCACGGCTCCGGCCGGCATCGTGCTGGCCTATCCCGACGAGTTGGTGGCTCTGGGAGCCCTGGTGGCGGCCGAGCTTTACGGCAAGACCTGTCCGGTCGTGGTCCTCGAGGAGGCCGCCTACTCCTCGCTCGACACCGGCACCAGTGTCATCATCACTGGGTCGGGGAGCGTTGAGGGCCGCCCCGGCAGTAATGTCAACGCCGAAAGGCCGAGGAGGGATGGCCCGTGAAGGTCTCGGAGGTCATGACGCTCGCACCGGTGACGGTGACGCCGGACAAACCGCTGGGAGAGGCCGCAGAGGCGATGCTGGACGCCGGCGTCAGCGGTCTGCCGGTGGTAGACGAGCAGGGGCGCCTGGTCGGAATCGTCACCGAGGCGGACTTTCTGGCCGAGGAGGCCAAGCGGGAGCGCCGTTCCCGCCGGCTCCTCGACGTGCTCTTCGGCGACGAGCGGCTGTCGGGTGCCGAGCGAGTGGCCGACATCATGAGCCCGGATCCGATGACGGTCGGCGAGGGGGCACCGCTGCCCTCGGCGGCCCGGCTCATGGTGGAGAACAACGTCAAGCGGCTGCCGGTGGTCGACGAGGGTGGGCGCTTGGTCGGCATCGTCAGCCGGGCCGACGTTCTGCAGGCCTTTGCCCAGTCCGATGAAGCGGTCGCGGGGCGGGTCCAGGCGTTCCTGGCCCGCAGCATCCTCCCCATCGATCCGTCGGCTGTGGAAGTAACGGTGGCCAACGGGGTGGTGACGTTGCAGGGGGTGGTGGAGAACCGGGAGGATGCCGAGGCTTTCGAGCACATCGTCGGCTTCATCGACGGCGTGCTGCGCGTCGACAGCCGGCTGACGTGGCAGGTGGATGAGGCCCGTCAGCGCGGCTGGCCGGGTTACGCCCAGGAGGGCGCCGAGCCCTGACCCCGGCCGGAGGCCGGTTGGTTGGGGAGACTGGAACGCTGATGGGGTCAGCCGCGCAGCAGTTGGAGCGATTGTTTGTAGCGGGCCAGACCCTCGACGCGCCGGATATGGCCGGCGCTGCGTCCGAAGCGGCGTCCGATCTCGGCATGGTCGAACCCTTGTCTACGAAGCTCGAGGACCCGGCGCTCTAGCGCCCGTAGCCCTTCCCGCACCGAGGAGGCCGGCTTGCGGCCGGGCAGTCTGGCGTATTCGATGATCCGCTGGACGTGATCGGCGCTGCGCTTGAATCGACGCCCGATCTCGTCGGGGTCGAGGCCCTCCTCCTTGAGCCGGAGAATCCGGCGTTCCAACGGCCGCAGTGCGCTCATCGCGTTCCCCTCGTTGCCGACAACATTAGCGATCGACGGTTCCTCATACTCGCGAAATTGCCGACTACCGGGGCCCCGGTCCCTATCTCAGGACTACTGTCCACCTCATGCGTCCCTCGGTGGCCATTCTCGGCGTGGGGGCGATGGGCGAGATGCTCACCGCCGGGCTGTTGCGCGCCGGATGGGACACTGCCGCCCTCAGCCTGTGCGTGCGCCGCGAAGAGCGGGCCAAAGAACTCAGTGAACGCTTCGGCGTCGCTGTTCTGTTGGACCCCATAGCAACTTGTGAGGGGCGAGAGGTCGTCGTGGTTGCGGTGAAACCGCGCGATGTCGCCGGTTTGCTCGAACAGCTCGACGGCTCGATCCGGTCGCCGCAAGTGGTGGTGTCACTGGCCGCCGGTGTTCCCATCGCCACATACGAAGACGCGTTGAGCGAAGTGCCGGTGGTGCGAGCCATGCCCAACACTCCGGCCGCGGTCGACGAGGCAGTGACCGCCTACTGTGCCGGCAGCTTCGTGGACTCGACTGCCATGGAGAGGGCCGAGGCCGTACTCGGCGCGGTGGGCAAGATCATTCGGCTCGGCGAGCAGCACCTGGACGCGGTCACGGCTGTGTCGGGCACCGGTCCGGCGTACGTGTTCTTGCTGGCGGAGGCCGTCACCGAGGCGGCGCTCCGGGAAGGGCTGCCCCATCATGCCGCCGAGCAGCTGGTGGCACAGACCATGCGGGGGGCCGGCATTCTGATGGCCGGCACCGACAAGGCTCCTTCCGAGCTGCGCGGTCAGGTCACCTCCCCCGGCGGGACCACCGCGGCGGCCATGCATGTCCTCGACGGAGGAGGATTCCGTGCCCTGATCGAGGATGCGATCCGTGCCGCGGCGGAACGCTCCAGGGAGCTGGGGCGAGGTGCCGACGGGGACTCCGGGGAGGACTGAGGGTCTCGCCGATGGCGCCGGCCGGTGTCGGATGGCCCGGCCCTAAGCTGCGGTCCATCATGCGACGAATCGCCGCGGTCCTGCTCATCGCCGTTCTGTGGGCTGCGGCCGGAGCGGCGGCCCGGACTCCCGACGAGGCGGCCGGTGCCGTCGCCGACCGCGGCTATTACCTGGGGCCGGGCACCGACATCAGTGAGGGCGCCGTCTCCGATCTCGTGCGGGAGGCGGCCGACCTCGGCGCCCGTCTGATGATCGTCGTCCTCGACGAGGAGCCGCCCGGCGGGGCGGCCACCTTCGCGACGGCCGTGTTGGACCGGGTCGGTGCCGGAACGGTGTTCGTGCTCACCGAGGATGGCTTCGTGGGCTACGACACGGTCGAGTTCGACCGGTCCAGAGTCGAAGCCGCCCTCGACGAGGCCGATGCCCGGGGCGGGAGCGACCTCGAGTACCTGTCCACTTTCGTCGGTGCCCTCACCGGCGCCCAGCCGTCCCAGGGCGCCGATGGAGGAGGGGGCGCCGGGGGGCTGCTGATTCTTCTGCTGATCGTCGCCGGTCTCGTCGCCGTGGTCGTGTTCGTGGTCCGGCGTCAGTCCAAGACTTCTCAACGGAGGGTTGAACGGGACCTCAGCGCGGCCCGCGCCGAGATCCAGGCCCAGCTCGATGCCATGGCCAACGACATTCTCGATCTCGCCGACAAGGTGGTGGGGAACGACGAGGCCCGCTCCTACTACGAGCAGGGGAGTGCTGCCTACGCCGAAGCATCCGAGATGTTAGAAAAGGCCCAGGGCCTAGCCGAGCTGGAGCAGCTCTCCGACCGCCTGGACGAGGCGGCCTGGCAGCTCGACGCCGCCGAGGCGCTGCTGGAGGGCGCTCCGGTGCCGGCCAAGCCGGAGAAGGAATCGGCCCGGTGCTTCTTCGACCCCACCCACCGCGGACCGATGGAAGATGCCGAGATCCGCACGTCGGCCGGCACCAAGACGGTTCGGGTATGTCGGAGCGATGCCGAGAAGCTCCGCCGTGGCGACCGGCCCGACCCGCGCTTGATCGAGGTCGGCGGCAAGCGGGTGCCGGCCGCCGGGGCTCCCCGCTCCCACGGTGGACTGGGGATGGGCGGCCTCGATCTCTTCTCGATACTGGTAGGGGGGATGGCCTCGGGCCTGCCCCAGCGGTGGGGGCGCCGGCGGGGGCGGGGCATGTTCGACCGTAGCTCCTATCGGACGCCCCTGCCCGGCCCGTCGCGCCGACGAAGCACGACGGCCCGATCAGCACCGCGATCCCGGACCCGGAGCCGGGGTGGCCGGCGCCGAGGCCGGTAGCGGGCTGGCCCGGGTCGCGAACCCCTCCCTAGACTGAGCGCCCCCCTCTAAGGACGGATATCAATGGGATTCTTGAAGCGCCTCTGGGGATATATCAAGCAGCTCTTTCGTTCGACGGCGGAGCGTGCGATGGACCCCGAGGTCGAGATCGAGCAAGCCATAACCGAGGCCCGCAAGCGCGATCAGGAGCTGCGCAACCAGGCAGCCAAGGTGGTGGCCCATCGCACCAAGCTGGAGAGCCAGATCGAAGACGCCGCCGAGGACGTCGGAGAGGCCCGTGAGCTGGCCAAGCAGGCCCTCCTGAAGAGCCAGGAGGCCACCAACGCCGCAGACACCGAAGGCGCCGAGAAGTGGACCCGCTCGGCCCAGGGCCTGGCGATGAAGCTGCAGGCGTCCGAGAACAACCTCAACGCGCTCAAGGGGCAATACGAGACTTCTGTGGATCAGGCCGAGCAGGCCAAGAAGGCGGTCCAGCAAAACGCCATGCGCCTCCAGGAGTTGAGCGCCAAGCGCATGGAGCTGCTCGGGTCGCTCCAGCAGGCCAAGATGCAAGAGTCGGTCAACAAGGCCATGGAGGCGCTCTCGATGACCGTCGAGGACGAGGTTCCCAGCCTCGAGAGGGTGGAGGACAAGATCGAGAGCCGCAAGGCCGAGGCCATGGCCAAGGCCGAACTCCGCGAAGCCACCCCGGAGGGCGCCGAAGCCGAACTACGGGAGGCCATCTCGCTGAGCCAGGCCGACGCCAAGCTCGAGGAGCTCAAGGCCGAGTTGGGCATGGAGGGCTGAGGGGAGCAGGATCGAGGACGAGAACGCCGCCGGGACCGGCGGCGTTCTCGCATCGGGGGAGATGATGACCTTTCAGCCCTGGGAGCGCTCGGCCCGGGTCTACGACGCCCTGTACACGTCGATGAAGGACTACGAGGCCGACGCCCGCATGATCCACGTGTGGGTCCAGGCCCGCTGCCCGGGGGCCCGGGCGCTGCTCGACGTCGGCTGCGGCACCGGCCTCCATCTGTACTACCTCAAGCAGTGGTACGAGTGTGAGGGGCTCGATGGCAGCGAGCCGATGCTCGAGGTGGCGCGGACCCGCAACCCGGGCCTGATCCTGCACGCAGGTGACATGCGCCGGTTTGATCTCGGCCGCCGATACGACGTGATCATCTGCATGTTCAGTGCCATCGGTTATGCGGCCGGAACCGACGAGCTGCGCGCCACGCTCTCGTGCATCGCAAGCCACCTCCCTTCGGGTGGCCTGTTGATCCTCGAGCCGTGGCTGACCCCGGAACAGTGGCGAGACGGATTGGAGGCGAGCATGGACATCGTCGACGAGCCCACGCTGAAGGTGGCCCGAATCGTCACCTCCCAGCGGGAAACGGAGCGGGCCGTCTTGTCCATGCATCACCTGGTGGGGACTCCCGGCTCTGTCGAGCACTACGTCGAGGAACACGTCACCACGCTGTTCACCCGTGACGAATACGAGACGGCCCTGCGCCGGGCCGGGTTCGACGTGGAATTCGACCCCGAAGGCCTGATCGGTCGGGGCATGTACTTCGGGAGTCGCCGGCCCTGATCTACCACCCCGGGGCAAGCCGGCCGGGACTCTTCCGGCCATGTCGAGCCGACGCCGGACCGACGGCGCCGTCCCCGCCAATCTGCCGGCGCCGCCGGCGGCCTCGGTAAGCTCCGCGACGACCAGCGGCGGAGGCCCATGGACCACAAGCGGCGGGTGACGGCGAGCGGGGTGCTGCTGGCGCTGTCGGTCGTGGTGCCGGCATCGATCCTGCTCCTGTGGTGGCTGGCCACCCTGGGCGACGATCCGGCGTTCGACGTGGCCCGGGCGATCTTCCTGAACATCCCCGGACCGCTAAAGGCCCTGTTCTATCTGGGCGCGGCGACGTTCACCGGGTTCATGCTCTACCTGTTCGCGCTGCGCGCCAAGAACTGGGAGCGGGGCGCACCGGAGATGCGGAGCGGGCGCTGGGGGCGGCGGATACGGGAGCTGGGGCGAGGGGCTTCGATGAGCTCGCTGCTCGAGGATCGGGCCGCCGGTCTCATGCACTCGATGATCTACTTCGGCTTCATCGTGCTGTTCCTGGGAACGGTCACGTTGGAGATCGACAACCTGGTGCCCGAGGGCTGGAAGTTCCTCAACGGCCGCGTGTACCAGGGTTACTCGTTCACGCTCGACCTGTTCGCTCTCGTCTTCCTGGTCGGCCTGGGATGGGCGGCGGTCCGCCGCTACGCCGTTCCCCCATGGCGGATCCGCTCCAAGACGAGGACCGAGGACGCCTGGATCTTGGTGACGCTGGCGCTGATCGGGGTCACCGGGTTGGCGGTGGAGGCGGCTCGCATCCGCCTCGAGGGTCGTCCCTCCTACGAAACCTGGTCGTTCGCCGGCTACGCCCTTAGCTACCTCGTCCCCGCGGGAGCGGTGGCCGGCACCCACCAGGTGCTGTGGGCAACCCATGCCCTGGCGTTTGCCGCCTTCTTGGTGCTCCTCCCCACCACCAAGCTGCGCCACATGCTCACCTCTCCGGCCAACATGCTCCTGTCGCCTCGAGAGCGTCCCAAAGGGGCGATGCGGGAGATGCCCAATCTCTTGGAGGCCACCGACATCGAGACGGTGGGGGCCGCCCGGGTGGGCGAGTTCACCTGGAAGCAGCTGTTCGACACCGACGCCTGCACCCTGTGCGGCCGGTGCACCTCGGTCTGTCCGGCCAACCTGACCGGCAAGCCCCTCGACCCTCGCGAGATAGTGATCAAGCTCGGCGAGGTCGCGGCCCGTACCGCCGCCGACCCGGTTTCACCGCCGGTGGGGGTGGACGGCGAAATCACGGTTTCGTCCGACGTCGTGTTCGAGCGGATCACCTCCGAGGAGCTCTGGGCGTGTACCTCGTGCAAGGCCTGCGACGAGATCTGTCCGGTGGACATCGAGATCCTCGACAAGATCCTCGACATGCGGCGCTACTTGGCGCTCATGGAGTCCGATTTCCCCACCGAGCTGGGCGGTGCTTTCCTCAACATGGAGAACTCGTCCAACCCCTGGGGGATGAGCCAGCAAGGTCGAGCCGACTGGCGCGATCAGTTGGACTTCCCGGTGCCGATCCTGGGTCAGGACACCACCGAAGCCGAGTATCTGTATTGGGTGGGGTGCGCCGGGAGCTTCGACGATCTGAACCGCAACGTGACGATCTCCACCGCCAGGCTTCTCCACGAGGCCGGCGTCGACTTCGCCATCTTGGGCCCGGCTGAGCTGTGCACCGGTGACCCGGCCCGGCGGGCCGGGAACGAGTATGTGTACCAGGGCCTGGCCCTCCAGAACATCGAGACTCTCGACGGTCTCGGAGTACGCAAGGTGGTCACCCAATGCCCGCATTGCTTCAACACCCTGGCGAACGAGTATCCGCAACTGGGCGGAGAATACGAGGTGGTCCACCACAGCCAGCTGCTGATGGAGCTGGTGGCCGACGGTCGGATCGAACCCAAGGGCGGCAACGGGGCTCGAATCGCTTACCACGACCCGTGCTATTTGGGCCGGCACAACGACACGTACTCCCCGGCGCGGCGGGTGCTCGACGGTATCACCGACGACCGGGTGGAAATGCCCCGGTGCGGCACCGGCTCGTTGTGCTGTGGAGCCGGCGGTTCCCGCATGTGGATGGAGGAGCACGTCGGCAAGAAGGTCAACATCGAGCGCACCGAGGAGGCGGTCGCCACCGGCGCCGACCAGATCGCCACGGCCTGCCCGTTCTGCTTCATCATGCTCGACGATGGCGTCAAGGAGCTGGGGCACGACGACGCCGTCGAGGTCAAGGACGTGGCAATGCTCTTGGCGGAGCGGTCCCTCGATGCCGAAGCACCGCCCGAGCATTAAAGGTGGGGCCGAGGACTGCCGACATTGCTCCAGTAGGTTTCGCCCGAGGAGCAGGCCCTTGAACTGTTCGCGATGCAGCGCAGAAGCCGTCGTCAAGCGCGGCGCCGCCGCCTACTGCGCCAAGTGCGCCCTCGCCCGCGACTGGGAAGAGATCATCGCCATCGTCCAGGAAGATCGAGTCGACGTCACCCCCAGCACGCCCCTGGACGTGGTCAAGAAGGCTCCGGACTCGGTCGAAACGGCCAAGACCACCAGGGCCCGTGTGGCTGCCGATCCCAACGGCGGCCACCTGCCGGCCGACCCCTTCGCTTAGGCTATCCCAAAGCGCGCACCGCTTCGGCGGCGGCGGCCAGCACCGCATCGAGATCCGCCTCGGGATCGAGGAGCGGGGCCAGTTCCGGACCCAGGACCGCAATGGCTTCCTCGACCCGGGGCGTCACCGGCTTGGGGACACCTCCGGCCGCCGACGCCAGGAAGGCGCCGAGCACCGGGTCCGGTTCCGCCGTCGAAGCGGTGGCCAGTAGGGCGGGGACGTCGCCGGCCGCTATGAGGATGGCCTCCATGGTCGGCCCGGTGGCCAGGTAATCGTTGAGGAATAGTGCCGCGGTCTCCTGCTGGCGGCTCCGACCGGCCACCATGAATCCCCGGACGTCGACGTAAGGGACCGGGGTGTTGCCGGCCATTATGGGAAGTGGGGCGGCCTCGAAGGGAGCCCCGGCCGCCGTCAGCTCATCGGCCAGGGCGCGGCCTCCGATGAGGTAGACGGTGTCACCGGCGGCGAAGCTGGTCACCATCTCGGTGGTGTCGGCGGCACCGGTGACGAAGCCCTCGACGACGAGGTCGCGCAGGAATTCGGCACCTGCCTTTCCGCCCGAAGAGTCGATTCCCACGTCGGTGGTGTCGAAGGAGCCGTCGGCACCCCCGTAGAGATAGCCGTCGAAGGCGGTGAGGAACGGGAGCGTGAGGGTGGCGTCGGCGGCGACGATCTGGACGCAGTGCTCCGGGCCTTCGACCGGCTCCTGCTCCTCTTGTGGCTGGGCCGCGTCCTCCTCTTCTCCGGTGATACCCCGCAGCTCGTTGCAGGTGTTCTTGATCTGCGAGAAGGCGCCCGGCGGCTCCGGTGTGAGGGCGGGGTTGTAGAAGAGGGCGATGGTCTGCATGGCGTAGGGCACTCCCCGCACCTCGTTCCGATACGTGAAGGCGGCCACCGCCTCGGGAGCGAACTCCTCGGCGCGCGCTTCGAACGAGATCGGGGCGGCCAGGCCCCGGGGCGCCAGCCGGGCCAGCGAGGTGTGGGTCCCCATATACAGATCGGGCCCCAGCTGGGTACGCACCCGCTCCTCCATGTCGGGAAGCGGCACCGCCTCGACGGTCACCTCGATGCCCGAGGCCGTCGTGAACTCGCCGGCGGCCGTCTCGACCGGCCCGGCGATGGAGGGATCGACCCAGATCAGCAGTGCTGCTGTGTTCTCCGGCTCCTCGAGCTGTTCTGGCGGCAAAGTGGTCGAGGTGGTGGTCGTGGAGCTGGAGGTGGTCGTGCCCGCCGCGACCTCGTCGAGGCCGCGCCCACAGGCGGCGACGAGCAGAGACACGGCGATGACGATGGGAAGGAGACGCATGGTGCAGGAGGCCGTCGGGGGAGAGGCTAGTCGGCGCCCTCCAGCGCTCTGGTCACCAGGTGGGCCTGCTGCTCGAGATGGGCCGAATA
The DNA here is from genome assembly GCA_964347285.1 of uncultured Acidimicrobiia bacterium. Classification (GTDB taxonomy): domain Bacteria; phylum Actinomycetota; class Acidimicrobiia; order Spongiisociales; family JAOTWH01; genus CAYFYE01. The sequence continues at coordinate 11,748 of CAYFYE010000006.1, read as the reverse complement.
GCTTCCGGTGGCCGGGCTGGCGCTGAGTGCCCTGGCTACCACGGCAGGAGGCTCCTCGGTGAGGGCGGCCAGGTTGGGGGCCACAAAGCTCCACCCGCCCATGTTCTCCGGCTCCTCCTGGACCCACCACACCTGGGCCCCGGGATGAGCTGCCAGCACCTTCTCCAACTCCTCGGCGGGAAACGGGTAGAGCTGCTCCAGTCGGACGATGGCGATCCGATCGGCACCCGTGTCGCGTCGCCCCCGCTCGAGGTCGTAGACCACCTTGCCGGCAGCCAGGAGGAGTCGATCCGCTCCGGAGTCGAGCACCGGGTCGGTCATCACCGGCCGGAACTCCCCCGTCGACAATTCGGAGACGGCACTGAAGGAGTCTCGGGTGCGGAGCAGCGACTTCGGGGTGAACAGGATCAGCGGCTTGCGAGCCGGCTGCAGCACTTGGCGGCGCAGTACGTGGAAGTACTGCCCGGGGGTACTGGGCACGACCACCCGCATGTTGCCCTCGGCGCAGTTCTGCAGGAATCTCTCGATACGGGCACTGGAGTGCTCGGGCCCCTGTCCCTCGAAGCCGTGGGGAAGCATCAGCACCAGCCCGCTCTGCTGACCCCACTTGCCTTCGCCGGCGGTGAGGAACTGGTCGATGACCACCTGGGCGCCGTTGACGAAGTCCCCGAATTGGGCCTCCCAGGCCACCAGGGCGTCGGTGGCCACCACGGAGTAGCCGTACTCGAAGCCCATGGCGGCGAACTCGGAGAGCAGGCTGTCGATGAGATAGATGGGTGCCCGGGACTCGCCGGCGGCCAAGAGGGGCACCCACTCCTCCTCGGTTTCGTAGTCGACCAGCACCGCATGACGGTGGCTGAAGGTGCCCCGGCTGGTGTCCTCACCTGCGACCCGGACCGGATGTCCCTGGTTGGCCAAGGAACCCAGTGCCATCGCCTCGGCCATGGCCCAGTCGACCTGGTCATCGGCATAGAGCCGGCGGCGCTCCTCGAGCACCTTGACGAGCTTGGGGTGCACGGTGAACCCGGGGGGAACACTGCGCATGGCCTCCTCGATCTGGTCGAGCATCGGTCTGGGCACCGCGGTGACGATGGGCGGGGCAGTCTCCGGCTCCACCCGGGGCGTAGGGACGGGGCCGGGGGCGAGATCCTTGGTCTCCTCCATGGCCCGCTCAAGCAGGGCTCGGTATTCCTCGATGCTGGCCTCTCCCTCCTCCAGCGAGAGGTCGCCGGCGTTGACCAGTCGCTCCAGGTAGATCTGGCGTGCCGAGTGGCGCTCTTCGATGGCCTTGTACATGATCGGCTGGGTGTACGACGGGTCGTCCCCTTCGTTGTGCCCGTAGCGGCGGTAGCAGAGCAAGTCGATGACCACGTCCTTGTGGAACTCCTGTCGAAATCCAAAGGCCAGCCGGGACACCCGAACGACCGCTTCCGGATCGTCGCCGTTGACGTGCAGGATCGGTGCCTGGACCGCCTTGGCGACGTCGGTGGCGTAGAAGCTGGAGCGGGCCTCTTCGGCGCTGGTCGTGAACCCCAGCTGGTTGTTCACCACCACGTGCACCGTGCCCCCGGTCTCGTATCCGGGCAGCTGGGACAGGTTGAGGGTCTCGGCCACCACTCCCTGGCCGGCGAAGGCGGCATCACCGTGGATGAGCAGCGGGAGCACCAGATCGCGGGCCCCCTCTCCCCGCCGGTCTTGTTTGGCTCGCACCATGCCCTCCAACACTGGGTCGACGGCCTCGAGGTGGCTGGGGTTGGAGGCCACCTCGACCGCGATGCGGTTGCCTTCAGGCGAGACGTGCGTCCCCTTGGCCCCCAGGTGATACTTGACGTCCCCCGAGCCGTGGGCGAGGAGCGGAGCGGCCTTGCCTTCGAACTCGCCGAAGATATGGGCATAGCTCTTGCCAATGATGTTGGCGAGGACGTTGAGCCGGCCCCGGTGAGCCATTCCGATCGTGACCTCCTCCATGCCTTCGTCGGCGGCTGCATTGAGGACGGCGTCGAGGAGTGGAATCAGGCTTTCGGACCCCTGGAGGCTGAAACGCTTCTGGCCGAGGTACTTGGTGTGGAGGAAGGTCTCCAGCACCTCGGCCTCGGTCAACCGCTCCAGGATCCTGCGCTTGTCGGTGTTGCTGATGAGATCGGCAGCGCCCTCGACGTGCCGCTGTATCCAGGCTTTCTGATCGGGCTCTTGGATGTGCATGTACTCGATCCCCACCGTCCGGCAGTAGGCATCGCGCAGCAGCCCGAGCAAAGCGCCGATGGTCATCGTCTCGTGGCCGCCGATGCCGCCGGTGGCGTATTCCCGATCGAGGTCCCATATCGTGATCCCGTAGGTGAGCGGATCGAGCTCGGGGTGGATGGCCGGCCCCTCCATCCGCAACGGGTCGAGGTCGGCGATGAGATGACCCCGCACCCGGTACATGTTGATCAGCTGGAAGATCCGGGCCTGCTTCTCGGCCCAGGGCCGGCTCCCCGGCGTCGGGTTCTGGTCGACCGCCCACCGGGCCGGGACGTAGGGGATCCCCATCGAAGCGAAGATCTCGTCGTAGAAGCCGTCCTGCCCCAGCAGCAGCTCGGCGATCCGGCCCAGGAACAGCCCGCTTTCGGCACCCTGGATGACGCGATGGTCGTAGGTGCTGGTGAGGGTGATCACCCGGCCGACCCCGCTCATGGCCAGCGTGCCGGGATCGGCGCCTTCCCACTCCGGCGGATACTTGATGGCCCCGACACCGACGATGACTCCTTGGTCGGGCATCAGACGGGGCACCGATTGCACCGTGCCCACCGTTCCCGGGTTGGTGATGGTGGCGGTCGTGCCGGCGAAATCGTCTGGGGTGGCGGCCCCGGCCCGGAGGCGGGCGATGGTCTCCTCGTAGGCATGCCAGAAGGCGCGGAAGTCCATGCCTTCGGCCTGCTTGATGTTGGGAACGAGCAGGGTCCGCGTGCCGTCGGCTCGGGGCATGTCCACTGCCAAGCCCAGGTTGATGTGCCGAAAGCGCACCAGCTGGGGCTGTTCGTCGACCTCGCGGTAGGCCACGTTCATCGCAGGCCGTTCGATGAGGGCCCGCACCACGGCCCAACCGATGAGGTGGGTGAAACTGACCTTGCCCCCCAGGTTGAGTCGGTTGAGCTGGTTGTTGATCATCTTGCGGTTGACCTCGAGCAGCTTGGCGGGGAACGACCGCACCGACGTGGCGGTGGGTACGTCCCGACTCGCCTCCATCCGCTCGGCGATGAGAGCCCCCGAGCCGCGTAGCGGCTCGAGCTCCTCGCTCGGCTCTCCGACCGTCGACTCCTCCGCGGCGGCCGTGGCGGCCGTCTCGGCCTCCTCCCGGCGTTCGACCTCGGCGGCTTCGGGGGGCTGGTAGTCGGCGAAGAACAGGCGCCAGGCCTCGCTCACCGACTCGGGCGATTGGAGGTACTTGCGGTACATTTGGTCGACGAGCCAGATGTTGGAACCGAAGTCGTCGCGCTCTTCCATGACGCTGATGGTAGAGAGAGGCGACCGGCAAGGAATGAGGTACGGAGGCGCCCAGCCCGGTACTGTGAGCTTGTGCTCGATTTCGTGCCGTTCATGCTGATCGTGGTGGTGGTCGTGGTGGCGGTGGCCGCCTGGAGCGCACGCCGCGGGGGCCCGCTCTTCCAGGCGCTCGACCCCGACCTGGAGCGGCTGCCGGCCGCCGAAGCGGCCTATCGGGCCTGTATGGAGGAACGGGGCGTCCAACCACCCGATCTGGGCATCTTCCGCGATCCCGAGGGCGGACTCGTCATCTTCGGGCCCGATCGGCTCGACCGGGCCACCCAGGCGGCCCTGGCCGAGTGCGACCGCTTGCTGGCCGGCCGGTTCGCCGGCGCAGAAGAAAGCTCGCCCTAGGGCCTCGCCCGCTTCTTGACTGCTAGCAGTTGGCGAGAATCCATGCCTCGACGGTTTCACCCGCCTCACCGGCATCCCCGGAGAACGCTTCCTCGAAGGCGACTTCGACGGCAGCATCGTCGACCCGGGAGGCATCGAAGTCGGCAGCTTCGAACACTTCGATGATGGAGCCGAACGCGTCGTACATCGTGCGTACCTCGGCCTTGATCTCATCGGGGGCCACGTCGGCTCCCTCCTCGATGAGCTTCTCGCCCTCTCGGACGACCCGGCGCGCCTCGTCGGGCGGCAGCTGGAGCGGGTCGCCGAGCTCGTTGATTTCGCCGTCGATCGCACAGAACCGCTCCGGGTCCGAAGCGGCGGAGTCGCCGCAGGCGACGGTGAACAGCGCGGACGCGATCAGCAGAGTCCAATAGCGCATCGTCCTCCCTTTGCGCTCGGTCCCCGAGACCCAAGCCGGTGGCGTTCGCGGGTGTCGGCTGGCTCGTTCGGGTCGCGGTCCGCCTCTGGCCATCGGGAGGGCGACGGGTCGTCTTCGGTCCGGATCGACCGGGCCACCCCGGCAACGCTGCACCGGCCGGTGAAGACGAAGGCTCAGAGCCTCACGCCAACTTCCACAGTGCGCCGGCGCGAGCCGGGACGGTGAGCCGGAGGCCGTCGCCCGCAGACGCCGTTCCTTCTCCCCAGAGCAGTTCGAGCGGCCGGTCGGTGAAGTCGGAGAGCACTGCGGTGGCCGCCACATCACCGGTGTTGACGGCCACTAGCAGGGTCTCGGTCGGGTGAGAGCGTTCGGCGACAAAGAGCGTTCCGGCGTGCCCCGGCGAGGGGCACAACGGGCGATACCAGGCCGACCGGAGCGCCGGGTGGCGGTGACGCAATGCGATGAGCCGCCGGTGGGCATCGAGGATGTCGCGGTCCCACGGCCCGTCCCAGGGAAAGGCACCGCGGCACGCCGGCTCCCGACCCCCGCTCATCCCCACCTCGTCGCCGTAGAACACGGTCGGGGCCCCGGGGAAGGTCATCTGCAGGAGCAGGGCCAGACGTACGCCGACCCGGTCTTCGCCACAGGCCGTCAGCACCCGGGGCACGTCGTGCGAGCTCAGCAGGGTGGCGTGGGCCAGGTTGGCCTCTTCCGTGTACAGGCCCAGGATGCGCTCGAGGTCGTTCCGGTAGCCGGCGGCGTCGGCCGGCGGCCGGGTGGGGTATGGGGAACTCTCGACCTCCTTCAGAGGCACGCGGTCCCCGGCCACAAAGGCGATCGTTCTTCCGGCAAAGAGGTAGTTCATCGTGCCGTCGAAACGTTTGCCGTCATTGGTCCAGGCCGAGGCGTCCCGCCAGATCTCGCCGAGGAGAAAGAGGTCGGGGTTGATGGCTTTGGTCCGATCCCGGAACTCCTCCCAGAAGCCGGGAGTGGTGATCTCGGCCGGCACGTCGAGTCGCCAGCCGTCGATCCCCTGTTCGGTCCAGTACTCGGCCACAGAGAAGAGGTATTCGCGCACCCGGGGGTTGTCCGTGTTGAACTCGGGGAGGGCCGGGAGCCCCTTCCAGGCCTGGTAATTCGGTTCGTCGGCGTCGTAGGCTCGCAGCGGCCACCCGTTCACCAGGAACCAGTCGACCCAGGGTGAGTGGGGCCCGTTCTCGAGCAAGTCGTTGAAGCGGTAGAAGCCCCGGCCGCAGTGATTGAACACTCCGTCCAGGATCACCCGGATGCCGCGCCGGTGGCAGGCCTCCACCAGCCGGTGGAATGCCTCGTCGCCGCCGAGGACCGGGTCCACTCGGTAGTAGTCGTGGGTGTGATAGCGGTGATTGGAAGGCGACTGGAAGATCGGGTTGAGGGAGATGGCGTTGACGCCGAGATCGGAGAGCCAGTCAAGCCGTTCCACCACCCCGATCAGATCCCCTCCCTTGTATCCGTGGACGGTCGGGGGCGCATCCCAGTCCTCCAGGTTGGCCGGCTTGGGGACCGACGCCGACCGGGCAAAGCGGTCGGGAAAGATCTGATAGAAGACGGCTTCTGCCACCCAGGCGGGGGGCTTCTCAGAGGTTGTTGACATAGCGGGCAGGCTATTGACCGACCGGGCGCCAAAGGCGCGTCCACCAACTTCCCGCCAGGCTGGGAGCGGCCGTGTTCCCTCCCTGGCAGGCAATTCCCCGACGGTAGGAGCCTGGAGCTCGCCCCGGGGAAGGGGTGTCGCTCAGCCGGGTGGGCCGGAGACTCCGAGCTGCTCCATCATCCCTGCCATGTCCATGACCCCCCAATGGCCGATGGCTTGGTCACCCCGAAACTCGACGATGTCGATGGCGGCAACGTCGAATTTGTTATTAGTGGGGGGAATGCCCATGAACTCGCCCTTGTGGGTTCCGGAGACCCGCACCCGCGTGATCACTTTGCTGCCGTCCTGGAGCATCTCTTCGACCGCCATGTGGAAGTCGGGGAAGGCGCTGCGGAACAGGGTGGTGTACGCCCGCGGTGCCTCCTTTCCTTGCGGTATCCCAGGTGGGAGCTCCTCGTGCTCAACGAAGTCGTCCGCGAGGAGCTCATCGATCACGTCGAGATCGCCCTGGTTGAAGACCTCCTCGTAGATTCGCTGCATTGTGGCCTTGAGATCGGACATGGAGAGCCTCCACAATCTGGCGGGTCCTGGTTGGCACCGCTCCGTTCTGGCGACCCTACACAAATGGGATTGCTCAGCGCTGCATAGGTTGTGCAAACTCGTGAAGAGCATCAGCTTTCGACGCGCGTGCGGCCGGTGTGAGGTTGACCCGGAACCGAATGGGAGGGTGTTCAAACGAGGCGTTGATAGAAGACGGCGTCGCGGACCCTAGAGGGCGGGCTCATCGTGCCGGGAAGTTCTCAGCTGTCGGACGTTCGTCGTCTGCAAAGCCGGGCCCTCCACCGCATGGGGGACTACGGTTCCCCCGATGCCCACCTCTACCTCTTCCTTTGGCTCCGGCAAGCGGGAGAGCCACGACGCCTCCACCTACTACGAGCGACAGATGGCCCGAGCCCCGGCCGGGGCGGAGGGATCCAGCGTTCCCGCCGATCCACCCGAGGAGGTGCTGGACCGTTTCTATCTGCAGTCCTCGGAGTCGATGGAGCAGCTTCCCGACGACTGTGTCGCCCTGATGGTCACCTCGCCGCCCTACAACGTGGGCAAGGCCTACGACGAAGACCTCAGCCGGGCCGAGTACTTAGAGCTCCTGAAGCAGGTCCTCACCGAGACCTACCGGGTGCTCGAGCCGGGCGGCCGGGTGGCGGTCAACGTCGCCAATCTGGGACGCAAGCCCTACATCGCCCTCAACCACCAGGTGGCCCGGCTGCTGGAGGACGTGGGCTTCCTGCTCAGGGGCGAGATCATCTGGCAGAAGGCCAAGGCCGCCGGGGGCTCGACGGCCTGGGGGTCGTGGATGTCGGCCAAGAATCCGACCCTGCGCGACGTCCACGAATACGTGGTCGTGGCCTGCAAGGATTCGTTCCGCCGGGTGCGTCGCGGCGAGGACACCATCGGCAAGGAAGAGTTCATCGAGGCGACTCTGTCGGTGTGGACCATCCAGCCGGAGTCGGCTCGTCGAATCGGCCATCCGGCCCCGTTTCCGGTGGGGCTGCCCCGCCGCCTCATCGAGCGCTGTGCGCTCCGGGGGGATCTGGTGCTCGATCCGTTCGTGGGCGCCGGCGCCACAGCGGTAGCCGCCGTGGAGACCGGTCGCCATTTCGTCGGTTATGAGGTGGTCGCCGAATACCTGGACCTGGCCGGGCGCCGGGTGGAAGAGGCCAGAGCGGCCGTCGACTGACGGGGCCGAACCCCCTCGGCTAGCTTGGCGCCATGCGCTATGTAGAGGTCATCGAGTGCAAGGTCGCCGGGGGAGCCATGCAGCGGTTCGTCAACGCCGTGCAGCAGTGGGAGCGGGCGGCGATGGAGCATCCGGCGGCACCCATCCATCATGCCGTTCTGGTGGATGACGACGAGCCCTCGCGGGTCGCCATCATCACCCAGTTCGCCGACCGGGAGACGGCCGAGCGGTTCCGCTCCGACGGGCTCATGGATCGCTTCCTCGACGGCGTGCTGAGCTGTCTGGAGGCGCCGGCGGCGGCCCGTCGCTACGACCTCTTCTATGCGACCGGAGACGGTCCGCGGGCCATCTTCGGAGAGACCCCGACTACCGAAGGGTGACGCCGCCGATCGAGCGGGCGTTGCTGCGCGTCTTCCCGTGGGTGCTGGCGGGCTCGGCGGCGGCTCTTCCGCTGCTGGCCGTTCCGCAGCCATCCGACCTGCTGGCTGCGTCTACCTGGCACCTGGCAGCCGTCGTGACGCTGGGACTGGGGCTGACCGCTCATGTAGTGCCCCTCGTCGAGGAGGAGTGGTTCATCGGGACGGCGCTGGGCAACACTGCCCGACGCTTTTCGGCCGCGCTCGCTCTCATCGCCTTCACCACCGGGGCGGTTGGCCTGGTGACGTTGGCGACCGGGGCCGCCCTCAGATTCGATCCGTCCTTTCAGTTCCTCCAGCTGCTCTCGGCGCTCGACATCGCCTGGGTGGTGACGGCGGCGATGATCGGCGCCTATCGGCGGTGGGGCCGGCGCCCGGCATGGGCGGCCGGGGTCGTCGTGGCCGCTTTCTGTGTGTGGGCCATCTACCGCTACCTCGACATCGTGGGATTCGCCCCCGACGGCGGATGGCTGGTCGACGGTGGTGAGATCGCCAGACTCATTCTCCCGTTCGACACCATCGCCGCCGTCGTGGCGATATCGCTACTGGTCGTCGGGACGCTGTTCCCTCACCGGACTGCGCAGGCCAAGCCGAAGTCGTAGGGCTGGAAGACCACCTTGGGCCGGGTCCGGTCCACCCAGGCCGACACCTCTTCGGGGAGCCAGCGGCCGAGGACCTCCACCAGTGCTCGCCTCGACGGTGGGAGCCAGGCGGGCATGCGATCGGGGCGCACGTAGTCGGCGCCGTACCACAGGAAGATGCGCGACAGGGCGAGGCGCCCTTGCTCTCGATCGGCCACCGCCCCGCCGGCGGAAAGGAACAGACGGGCCTGGTCCTCGAGCTGGTCGTCGAGGCGGGTGCCGTCATAAGGTTCATGGCGGAGGGTGGGGCAAGACACCGCCCCGCACACCAAGGCGGTGTGGATGCGAGGGTCGGCGAGCCGGCGGAGTTTGCCGTGCTCGACGGCGTCGAGCGAGAGGGACTCACCGGCCACTTCGGTGGTGGGCCGGTCGAAGGCCCCGGCGATCCGCAGCACCGTGTGCCGGTTGGTGGAAACGGTCCGCTCGGCCAGAGCCAGCGCTTCGGCGTTGTAGAGGTTGATCCAGAAGGCGAGGGCCTGGGGTCGGGAGAGTCGTTCGGGATCAACAGCCCGGAGCTCGGCGCGATAGTCGGCCAGCGCGCTGCGGACCGAGGGGAGAGCCGCTACCCCGCCTTCGGCAACCGCGTCCAAGATCGCTTTGAAGGCACTGTGGTCGTGGACGGCATCTCCGCTGGGCTCGGGGCGGCGGACCCGGAGGGCCCGCCAGATGCTCCACGTCTTGCCTATCAGGCCGACCCGTTCGCTCACGGGTGCTTCAACGGCTCAGCGAGGAGGCGTGTTCCCGGGCACCTCCAGGAGCACGGCAAGAGATGTCGTCCGTGACCGGGGTTGTGGACGGTCGGCCCGGCGTCGACCAGGGCGGTTCCGGGCCGGTTCCGAGTGCGGCTCCACCGCCCGCTCAGACGAGTAGCGGCGGTCGGTCGATTTGGTCGGCGAGTGGGCCGGATGTCGAAGAAGCCCGGCATGATGAGAGCTACCGGCGACCGGTTCTGCCGGAGTCGAGGGAAGACTTACCGATCAGGCTTCGGTGCGGCCGACGCGTCGGCGCCGCAGCACCCGATACAGCAGCGCGGCCAGCACCGCCGCCGGCCACACCCAGATGAGATCGGGCGGAGTCATCTCGGGGGTCTTCTGCCCGGTGGGCTCCAGAGCGACCCAATGCAGGCGCCGGCCCGACTCCCGCACCGCCTGTTCGCGATCGTCCACCCCGGCCGACTCGAGGAACCGGGCCATGGTGCCCGGTACCCGTTCCCTCCAGATTCGGTACATCGCCGCCAACTCGGCCGGCTCGCTCAGTCGCCGGGCCCGGACCGAACGCGGCCCGGGCCACGCCTGGATGGTGGCCGGGGGCCTGGCCATGAGATTGCGGTACCAATCGGTGCCGCTTCCCGCTGCAGAGATCACATAGAAGGTCCCGGCCCGGAACTGGAAGCCGACTACGACACGATGGGGCTCGCCGCTGCGCCGACCGACCGTGGTGAGCAGGAGCAGCCGGCGCCCGATCAGCCAGCCCAGCCCGAGGCGCCAGAGCGCGAAGAACAGGTGATTCAGTGTCTGGAACGAGCGGTTATCCATCGGAGCGGTAGACGCCCACCGTGTCGACGGCGTCGCCGTTCCAGTCCCCGGCCAGGATCTGATCGTCGGGGTTGCCGTAGAAGAAGGCCGAGTGAGCCGGACCGGTGTCGAGGCTGTTGCGGAAGTATACGAAGCCGGTGGTGGGGCGGTGCAGCCCCACGGAATCGGCGCCGTCGCCGTTGAAATCTCCCACGAAGGGCCGGTCGCCCGGATTGCCGAAGGTGAAGGAAAAGGCGGCGGCGCCCAGGCCGGCGTCTTCCGAGCCGAGCTCGTTGATGATGAAGATCTCTGAGGAGGAGGGCCGATACAAGGAGACGGTGTCGCAACCGTCTCCGTCGAAATCGCCGGCCAGCGGGAGATCGTCGGGGTTGCCGAAGAAGAAACGGATGTCGGCGACGCCCTGGGTGTTGGTGTTGCGGAGGTAGACAAACCCATCGGTGCGGCGGTACAGGCCGGGGGTGTCGATCCCGTCGCAGTCCCAGTCACCCACGAACGGCGTGTCGCCGGGATTCCCGAAGTAGAAGGAAGCCGTTCCGCCATCTCGCAGTCGCAGATGCCACTGGCCGGTGGACGGATCGAAGAGGCCCACTCGGTCGGGGGGCGGGGCGGTCCGGCCCGGCGCCGTCGTGACGGTCGACAGCCCGAGGACCACCGCCAGGACCAAGGCCAGGGTCGGGAGGCCACGAGCGTTCACGGTCGACTCCCGAAGTTGCCGGCCACCGGGACCCATCCGGGCTCGCCGAAGTCGATCCTCTCGTCGGCCGGTCCCGGGGCGTTGGAGTGGCGAAGGTAGAAGGCCGGTGTCTGGGCCGCTGGGGCCTCTCCGGATTCTATGGCGGCGACGGCGGCGTCTGCCTGTGGGCCGCACATCAGCGCCAGAGCAGTGCCGCCGGCGTTGCGCCGCTCTCGTACCATCGCCTCGAGTGTCCCATCGGCGATCAGAGGCTGAAACCGCTTTCCGGGACACGAGGTGGCGGCGTAGTCGCGGTGACCCCCGATCGTTTCCGGCTCGACCTCGAACTGCACCGAGGCCCAGGCCAGCACATCGGCGACTGCGGCCAGCTGGGCCGGCGGGATCGACTGAACGTCGAAGTTCCCTTCGGCCACTACGAGGAAATGTCCGGTCGGGTCGTACTCGGTAGCGGTATCTCCCCGAACGGAAGGCGTCCGGCCCTCGTATACGTTTCCGGCAGCGTCCACGGCGAAGTGGTAAGCCAGATCGGGCCACCCCAGGCTCTGGTGATAGGCCTGGTGGCGGCGCAGCCGGCCGGGGGCGTGACGGTTGTCGTCGAGGACGACGCCGGTGTGGTGCACCGTGAGTCGCTCGATGGTGTGAGGCACCAGGCCGCTTCCCGCCGCCCGGGCCCCCCAGGAATCACGGCAGAAGGCGGCGACGGTCAAGGTGGCGGCCGCCGTCGTGGTGGTCGCAAGCCGCGGGGCCGGCTCCCCGGCCGGGGGCGGTGGCGGGGCCGTCGTGGAAGATCCGGGCCG
>CAYFYE010000005.1:8970-56995 GCA_964347285.1 uncultured Acidimicrobiia bacterium | reverse complement strand
TCGGCCGGCTCGCTCACCGCCGCCATGCTACCGGTCCCACCGGCCGGCGCCCGCTCGCCCTCGTAGCTACGGGAGGTGGTGCTGATCGCGCTCTACGAAACATAGGGGCCAACGCCTCTGGAGGCGATGTGCCAGAGGCGATAGCTTTGGGTAGTGTCCGAAGCGGCGAGTCCTGGGGACTCGCCTGAGAAGACACGTGGCGAAAGAGGAGGAACAGCCAAACGATGAGGAAATACAGATGGCTAGCGCTTGTCTTCGTGTTGGCCCTGATCGCTTCCGCGTGTGGTGACACGGCCGAGGACACAGCTGCCGAGACCACCGAGGTGTCGGAAGACACCGAGCCGCCTGCTGACGTCGGCGACGAGCCCGTCGTCAACGTCTTCGGCGCCTTCTCCGGCATCGAGGCCGAAGAGGTGCAGAACATCATCGACTCGGAGATCAACGCGGTGAAGGGCTACGAGGCCATCTACGAGGGCTCGGACTCCTTCGAGGAGCAGATCAAGATCCGCGTCGACGGCGGCAACCCGCCCGACATCGCCCTCTATCCCCAGCCGGGTGCCCTGGTGCAGCAGGCAGAGGAGGGCAATGCGATCGCGCTCGAGGACCTCGGCTTCGACATTGCCGAGCTCGAGGCCACGTTCGGGACCTACCTGCTCTCGCTTGGCGAAGTGGACGGCAAGCACTACGGCCTGCCGACCAACGCCAACCTGAAGAGCCTGATCTGGTACCCGCAGCCCGCCTTCGAGGACGCCGGGTACGAGATCCCGGAGACCTGGGACGATCTGCTCGCGCTCAGTGACCAGATCGTCGCCGACGGGGGCACGCCGTGGTGCGTCGGGACCGGTAGCGATGCCGCCACCGGCTGGCCGGCCACGGACTGGATGGAAGACATCATGCTCCGCACGGCGGGCTCCGAGCTGTACGACCAGTGGGTCACCCATGACCTGCTGTTCACCAGCCCCGAGGTGACCCGTGCTGCCGAGCTGCTCGGCGACATCGTGTTCACCGAGGGTTACGTGCTCGGAGGCGCCTCGGCGATTCCCGACATCGACTTCCGGGATGCCCCGGACCCGATGTTCAACGATCCGCCGAGCTGCTTCCTGCATCGCCAGGCATCGTTCATCCCGCAGTTCTTCAACCGTCCTGGGGATGAAGAAGGTGCCTCCGGCCTGGAAGCGGGCGTAGACTACGGCGTGTTCGCCTTCCCGAACATCGACCCCGGCCTCGACGCCGCTCTCGGCGCCGGCGAGCTGGCGGCGGTGTTCAACGACCGTCCCGAGGTGCGTGAGTTCCTCGCCGACTTCACGTCGACCGAGGTGCAGTGCGCCCAGGGCGGAAGCGCCGCCGGCCGAATCTCGCCGAACATCAGCGTCGGCGCCGACTGCTACCGGGACGAGATCCTGGCGACGCAGGCCGACGCCGTGGTGACGGCACTCGCCGGAGAGGGCTTCCGGTTCGACGCCTCGGACCTGATGCCATCCGAGGTCGGGTCGGGCCAGTTCTGGACGGGCATGAACACCTACATGCGCCAGGGCGCGGACTCGTTGACCAGCGTGCTGGAGGACATCGACGCGGCTTGGCCGTAAGCCGCTGAACCTCGATCGCTGAATCGAGCGGCCCCCGGATGGGGCCGCTCGATTTCGTCTAGGGTGCATGCAGCGAGCGGCATGGGAGAAGGCGAGTGAGCGACACCGGGCCGGATCAGGACCTCGTTACCGCCGAGCCTGGCCCGCGCCGGCCCGAGGAGGACATCGGGGCCGGCGGCGGCCTCCTCGTGATCCTGTACCGGATCGTTGCCTCGTTCGCGGTCCCGGTCATCGCCTTCGCCGCGATGTGGATCACGTTCAGTTGGCTGCGGGACACGGACGCCAGCCGGACCCTCCAGGTCGTCGTCGCCATCGTCGTAGGTGTCGGCGGCGTGTTCGCCCTGTTCTGGGGGATGAACTACGCCGTCGACCAGCTGCCGGCGAGGTTGCGAGAGCAGGTGCGCCCCTTCGTGTTCGTGGGCCCGGCGCTCGTCATCCTGAGCGTCTATCTCATCTACCCGGCCATCAACACGATCATCATCAGCTTCAAGGACGCCAACCAGGACGCCTGGGTAGGCCTGGAGAACTATGGCTTCGTGTTCACCGACGACGGCATGCTGCGCTCGATCCGCAACACGCTCGGTTGGATCATCGTGGTGCCCCTGTTCTCGGTGGGCACCGGGCTGGCCTTCGCCACGATGGCGGACCGGCTGCGCCGAGGAGAGGCGGTCGCCAAGTCGCTCATCTTCCTCCCCATGGCCATCTCCTTCGTGGGGGCTTCCATCGTGTGGCGGTTCATCTACAGCTTCCGGCCCGAGGGGTTCGGCGAGCAGATCGGCCTGCTGAACGGGATCTTGATCGGAGTGGGAGCCGAGCCGCGTGCCTGGCTGTCGTGGGAGCCATGGAACAACTTCTTCCTGATGGTGATCATGATCTGGCTGCAGACCGGCTTCGCCATGGTCATCTTGTCGGCGGCCATCAAGGCGGTACCCGACGACATCATCGAGGCCGCCCGCATCGATGGGGCCTCGGAGCTGGCGATCTTCTGGCGCGTCATCATCCCCTCGATCATGTCTTCCATCGTTGTGGTGAGCACGACGATGGTCATCAGCGTTCTGAAGATCTTCGACATTGTGTGGGTGATGACCGGCGGCGAGACCGGTACCGAGGTGATCGCCGAGCGGATGATTCGATGGTTCTTCCGTAACGACAACGACGGTCGCGGCGCGGCTATCGCGGTGGTGCTGTTCTTGGCGATCATCCCGATCATGCTGCTCAACGTGCGGCGGTTCCGTGCGGAGGAAGAGATCCGATGACCACCACCACCGTCGATCAGGTACAAGAGGCTCCCCCCGCCGAGGGTCGGGTACGGGGCCTGTTCGAGCACTGGCAGATCAAGCTGGCGCTCACCGCCATCGTGGTGCTGTGGCTGGTGCCGACGGTGGGGCTGCTGATCAGCTCGTTCCGCTCCTCCGGCCTGGTCGCCACTTCCGGGTGGTGGACCGTGTTCGGCAAGATCTTCGACATCGGCCAATGGACGTTGGAGAACTACCGGGAGGTGGTGTCCGCAGAGGGCTTCGGCAACGCCTTCCTGAACAGCCTGGCGGTGACGATCCCGGCCACCGTGATCCCGATCACGATCGCCGCCTTCGCCGCCTACGCCTTCGCCTGGATGGAGTTCCGCGGCCGGCAGTGGCTGTTCGTCGGGGTGGTCGGGCTCCTGGTGGTGCCGTTGCAGATGGCGCTCATCCCCATCCTGCGCCTGTACAGCAGCGGCGCCTTCATCGGGAGCGTGCAGATCTTCCCCGACCTCGACCTCAACGGCACCTACATGGCCGTGTGGCTGGCGCACACCGGGTTCGGACTCCCCCTGGCCGTTTACCTGTTGCGCAACTACGTCGGCGGCTTGCCCTCCTCGATTGTCGAGTCGGCCAAGATCGATGGTGCCAGCCACTTCTCCATCTTCTGGCGCCTGATCGTCCCGCTGTCGGTCCCCGCTCTCGCCTCCTTCGCCATCTTCCAGTTCCTCTGGGTGTGGAATGACTTCCTCGTGGCCCTGGTCTTCCTAGGGGGCACGCCCGATGTCCGCGTCCTCACCCAGGCGCTGGCGGAATTGAACGGAACCCGCGGCGAGGCATGGCACCTGCTGACGGCCGGGGCCTTCATCACCATGGTGCTGCCGTTGACGGTCTTCTTTGCCTTGCAGCGCTACTTCGTCCGCGGCTTGACGGCGGGATCGGTCAAGGGCTGAGGCCCGTCTGCCGGCCGGCGAGCTCGAGGTGGTGACCGACGGCGAGCGCGAGCTGACTCCCCGCCGCCGCTGGTTGGCGATCGGTGTGGCCACCGTGCCGCTGCTGTTCAGCTACCTGACCCTCGCCGCGGCGCTCATCACGACGGAGGAGGAGTCGCCGGTCGGCGCCGGAGGCGCCGCCCTCGGCCTCGGCCTCGTCCCCTTCGTCTTCATCCTGCTGGCGTTCGTGTCCAATCACCCACAGGCGCCGATCGCGGTGCTCAAGGCCATGGGCGTCTTCCTGTTGGTGGCGCTGCCCATCGGCCTGGCCGCTCCCGTGATCGGCATCAGCCTCGGGTACGGCGCCGGCGGGATCATGGCGCTCCGAGCCCACCCCGAGCATCCTCGGAAACACCGTTGGATAGCCCTGGGCATCACCGCCGTCTACATCGTGTTCCTGTTGTTCGTGTCCCCGCCGGCGGGCCTCTTCTCCGGCGGGGTCCTCCCGCTGCTGTCGCTCGGCTTCGCCGACACGTTCAGCGAGGGGCGAGCGAGGGGCTAGCGATCGGGCGTCAGCCGAGCGTCGTCCGGTCGATCGAGCGAGTGTGGTCGGGCAGGCCGGCGGCGGGCGGCATCGGGTACTTGAAGCCCGACCCGCAGTTGAAGGCGACGCATCGGTCGTCGGTCGAGATGCGTCCCTCTTGGCGAGACCTGACGTAGGCGGCGACGGCGGCGGCGCCTTCCGGGCACAAGAGGAGGCCTTCTTGCCCGGGCAACCCGGCGCCGCTCCGCTTCGATCTCGTCGTCACTCACGGCGATGGCGTACCCGCCGCTCTCCCGGACCGCGTCCAGGACGAGGAAGTCGCCGATGACGGCGGGCACCCGGATTCCGCCGGCGATGGTGTGGCCGTCTTCCCAGCGGGTGGCGTGGCGCTCTCCGGCGTTGTAGGCCCGCACGATGGGGGCACAGCCGGCGGCCTGCACCGCCACGATGCGAGGGCGCCGCTGTCCGATCCAGCCCAGCTCCGCCAGCTCGGCGAATGCCTTCCACATGCCGATGAGAGAAGGGAGAGGACGGCCGGAGGCTGACGTCGGCGCTGCGGGACCGGACATCGGCTGCGCTGTGGACCCGGCCCGATCAGCCTTCCGGTTGAGCGTTCAAGAGGCTGTCGTCGGCCACGTCGGCGAAAACGGCGTCGGCGCCTCCGCCGATGAACACCACGCTGGCGGCGCCGACGGTGCCGACCCGGCCGGGGATCACGGTGTTGGCCACCCGGCCCGGATCGATCTCGAAGGCGGTGGCGCCGAGCGACAGCAGCGCCCCGGCCGAGAGGTCGGTGTTGGTGGAGTCCTCCAGGATCGCAATGAGGTTGGGCAGGTCGGCCATTCCCCGTTGCTGGACCATCGAGAGCCCGGCCTGCATGATCAGGCCGTGGTTGGCGGAGCGACCGAAGTCGCCGTTGGGAAGGGTCTTGCGGATCCGGGCCAGCAGCAGGAGATCCTCGGCGACGATGTCCTGGGGTCCGGCCGGGAAGTCGGGGAATCCGGAGAGGCCTCCTCGGATCGGGTTGGGGAGATCGATGGAGAGTGGGCCGAAGTTGCGCATCATCACCTCGAACCCCAGGAACCCGGTGAGGAGGTAGCCCTCGAACTCGACGCCGCTCAGCCGGCTGATCGAATCGGTGAGGCCCTCGGGGCCCAGGGCGGAGAGTATGCCGTTCACCTTCGATCGGGCCCCGGTGATCGACGTGACCCAGCTGTCGCGCGGGATGCCGACGATGGCCCCCGCCCCCTCTGCGGGAACGGCCGTCACTATGTGCAGGCTGTCCGCCCGGGCCCGCAGAGCATCCTCTTGCCAGCGGGCGTCCGATCCGATGATGAGCACGGCCCGCCGCTCCGGGCCGTACAGAGCCGGCAGGCCGAACGAGGGCAGTTTCGCTCCGACGATTCGCCAGCCGTTGGCCTCGTCGGCGACCAGCACCGCGTCGTCGCCGGCCAGCACCACGGCCACCCGTTGGCCGTACTTGAGCGGAGCCCAGTGGGTTTGGGCTTCGACCCTGAGCTGATCGACGGGCGCGGCGGCGGCACCGGCCTCTGCCAGCCAAGCGGGGAGGTCGGGGGGCGGCGGTGTCGAAGGCTCGGCCAGCCAGCGATAGAGGGCCTCGACCGTTGCCTCCACCTCGGGAAGCTCGCCTTCGAAAGAGAACTGAAGCGCCTCTGCAACCGTCGTCGATGGCGGGGGCGGTGCTTCGGTGGTGGAGGTTGCAGATGTCGTCGTGGTGGCGGCGGCTACCGAGGAACCTCCTCCCCGCATGGCGATGATCACAACGACCACGATGACGAGAGCGGCGGCACCGGCAGCTCCGAAGAGGAGGCCCTTGCGCATCGAGAGGATACTCTACCGCCGACTCGCTCCGACCGATACCTAACATGACCTCATACCCCGGAGGCACAGGCTGTGCGAATCGTTATCGTCGGAGCGGGCCAGGTCGGTTCCCACCTCGCTGAGCGTCTTTCGATCGAAGGCCAGGACATCGTCGTCATCGAGTCGGATCCGCAGAGGGCGGCCGACGTCCAAGATGCCGTGGATGCTCTGGTCATCACCGGCAACGGCTCGAGTCGTGAGGTGCTCGAGCAGGCCAAAGTCTCCGACGCCGACATGCTCATCGCAGTGACCAGTTCGGACGCCGTGAACGTCCTGGCCTGCCAGGCGGGGACCAGCCTGGGCGTGCCGTTGAAGATCGCCCGGGTCGAGGAGCCGGCTCTGCGGGCCGGGCTCGAGGCCCTCGGGGTCGACGTCGTGATCGACCCGGTCGAAGCGCTGGCGGCCGATCTTCTCACGTTGGTCCGGAAAGGGGGCGTCTCCGAGGTCGTCGAGTTCGGTGACGGCCGGCTGGTACTCCTCGGCGGCTTCATTCCACACGGGGCTCCCGTTGCCGATATCACTCTGGCCGAGCTTCGCGAGAAGGTCGCCGGTTGGGATTGGATCGTCGCCGCCCTGATCCGCCACGGCAAGACCAAGATCGCGCGTGGTAACACGGCGGTCAGGCCGGGCGATCACGTGCTGATCATGGCCAAGGAAGACCACACCGCCGAGGCCGTCGAGCTGTTGGGCCTGGAAGAGCATCCCGCCAAGAAGGTGATGGTGGTCGGCGCCACCCGACTGGCCCAGATCACCGCCAAGTTGCTCTCGGCGGAGGGCATCCAGACGATCCTCGTCGACCAGGAAGCGGAGCGGTGCCGGTCGCTGGCCGCCGAGAACGAGCGGATCATCGTTGTTCAGGGCGACCCGACCGATCCCAGGCTGCTGAGGACCGAAGGGGTCGAGAGCGCCGACGCCTTTCTGGCGCTCACCGGATGGGAGGAGGTCAACGTCATGAGCGCCCTGATCGCCAACGCTCTCGGCGTCGAGACGACCGTGGCCCGTTTCCATCGCTTGGAGCTCGTCGGTCTCATGGCCGGGGTCGGGCTCGACGCGGCGGTGTCGAGCCGGCTCGCCGCAGCCAGCGCCATTCTGCGCTTCGTGCGGCGAGGCCGCATCCATTCGGTGGCCACGTTCCAGGACAGCGATGCTGAAGCCATCGAGCTCCAGGTGGGCCCCAAGGGGACGGTGGTGGGCAAGACGCTGGCCCAAGTCAAGCTGCCCAAGTCGGCGATAATCGGGGGCGTGCTCCGCGACGAGGAAGCCTTCGTTCCCACCGGAGACACCACGGTCGAGGCAGGGGATCGGTTGATCATCGTGGCACTCCCCGAGGCGATTCCGACCGTCGAGAAGCTGTTCGCTTGATGGAGCCCGGTCGGCACCCGGACCGGTCGGGGCGCCGCCGCAACTGATGTCGGCACGACGCCTCATCTACGTCGTGGGCGCAGTCGTGGCCGGTGTCGGTCTGGCAATGGTTCCGGCCGGCGGCGTGGCGCTCGTCTATCGAGAGTGGGGCCAGGCGGTCGCCATTCTGCTGGCCGGTCTCTTCACAGTCGTAGTCGGGGCCTTCGCCTGGCGCAGTGTGGGCCGGCCCGGCGAGCTCACCGTGCGGGAGGGCTTTGCTGCGGTGGGCCTGTCGTGGTTCGCCATGACTGTCTTCGGCACGCTGCCCTACCTCTTCAGCGGAGGTCTGGATGGGATCACCAACGCCTTCTTCGAGACGGCCGCCGGATTCACCACCACCGGTGCGTCGGTGGTTTCCCAGCCCGAAGCTCTGTCACACGGGGTGCTGTTCTGGCGGGCCCTCACCCAGTGGATGGGAGGCATGGGGATCATCGTGCTTTCGGTGGCGATCCTGCCTCTGCTGGGGGTCGGCGGAGTGCAGCTGGCCAGGGCCGAGTCGCCGGGGCCCCACCCCGATCGGCTCACTCCGCGCTTTCGGGAGACGGCCAAACGGCTGTGGCTCGTCTACCTCGTCATCACTGCGGCCGAGGTGCTGTTCTTGGTCGTCGGCGACATGAACTTCTTCGAGTCGGTGGCGCACGCCTTCACGACGATGTCGACCGGTGGCTTCTCGACCTCCAGCGCCTCACTCGGGGGGTTCTCGGCGTACAGCCAGTGGGTGGTCATCGTGTTCATGTTCCTGGCCGGAGTGTCGTTTGCGCTCCATTTCCGAGCAATCCGCGATCCTCGCGAGTACGGCCGCCATCCGGAGTTCCGGCTGTACGCCGGAGTCCTGGCGGTGGCGGTGTCGATCATCCTCATCGGCATCTGGGGGGGACCCGTTGCCGATACCGTCCGGGACAGCGTCTTCACTGCCATGTCTATGGTGACGACGACCGGGTATGCAACGGCCGACTTCGGCCGGTGGGCGGCGGCACTGCAGATCCTCATCGTCGGGCTCATGTTCCTCGGTGGAATGGCTGGCTCGACTGCCGGATCGATAAAGATGTACCGTCACGGCGTTTTGGTGTCGGCGTCGCGAGCAGATCTGCGGCGCCTCATCCATCCCCGGGGAGTCTTCATCGTTCGGCTGGGTCGCCAGACCGTTCCCGAACAGATCGTTGAGAGCGTTCAGGCCTTCTTCGTTTTGTACATGTTCCTCTTCATGACGGGAACGCTGCTGTTCGGGATCATCGAATCGGGCCTGGGCGCCGGTCTCGACCTGGTGACGGCGACGTCTGCCGTCGCCTCGGCGTTGGGCAACATCGGCCCGGGACTCGGCGTGGTCGGACCGACCGAGACCTATCTGGCCGTTCCCGCGTTGGGAAAATGGCTGCTGGCGGTGCTGATGATCGTGGGCCGGCTCGAGATCTTCCCGGTGGTCCTGCTGGTCACCCGGGAGCTGTGGCGCCGCTAGCCGAAGGAGGCCCCACACCCCCGCCTATACTCCGGCCGCCTCTCCCCGGAGAGTATCTCATTGGGCACTGACTTCTGGTTGTATCTCGCCGTCGCGGCCGGCTCTGCCGGTTTGGTGCTGGCGACCCTGTTTGGACGCCAGGTCGTAGCCGCGCCGCCCGGATCGGGCCGGATGGTCGAGATCGGAGCCGCCATCCGAGAAGGGGCGATGGCCTTTATCCGCAGGGAATACGCCTGGGTAGCCGGGTTCGTGGTGATCATGGCCGTGCTGATCTTCTCGCTCCTCGATTATGGGCGCCCCTGGGGGGCCCTCGCCTACGTCTTCGGGGCCTCGCTCTCGGGCATGGCCGGGTTCATCGGGATGCGGGTGGCGACGGCCGCCAACTCACGCACCACGGAAGCGGCCCGCCGGGGAGGCATTCGTGAAGCGCTCCCGCTGGCGTTCCGGGGCGGGGCGGTGATGGGATTCACGGTGGCCGGCCTGGGCTTGGCGGGCCTGGCCCTCGCCTTCCTGCTCTTCGACAAGGTGGTCGACGTCGGGGAGGATTTCCCCAGCGTCCTGGCTGCGGTGGGGCTCGGGGGATCCTCAATCGCCCTGTTTGCCCGCGTCGGAGGCGGCATCTACACCAAGGCGGCAGATATCGGGGCCGACCTGGTCGGCAAGGTCGAGGCGGGCATTCCGGAAGACGACCCTCGCAACCCGGCAGTCGTAGCCGACAACGTCGGAGACAACGTCGGCGACGTAGCCGGCATGGGAGCCGACCTGTTCGAAAGCTACGTCGGCTCGATGGTGGCCCCGATCGCCTATGCCGCCTTCGTGTTCGCCGGACGCGACTTCTTCACCGAGGCCCTCGTGTTTCCGCTCGCCATCGCCGCGATCGGCATGGGGGCGTCGATCGTCGGTTCGTTCCTGGTACGGCCCGGGGGAGGCAGCCTGGCGGCCGCCCTGCACCGGGGTACCTACGGCGCCGCCGTCCTCACCGTCATCGGGACGCTGATCGTAACCTTCGCCCTGTTTGCCGACATCGATGGGGTCGACAACTGGTGGGGACTCTTCGTCGCCGTGGTCGTCGGCCTCATCGTCGGAATGGTGATCGGCCAGATCTCAGAGTGGTTCACGAGCGACCACTTCAAGACCGTCAAGGAGATCGCTCGGCAGGCCCAGACCGGCCCGGCCACGGTGGCGCTGGCCGGCATCGCCGACGGCATGCGTTCGGCGGCCTTTTCGGTGATGGTGGTGGCGGCGGGCATCGCCGGGTCGTATTGGGCGGGTGAGCTCGCCTTCAGCCGCGGGGGCATCTACGGCATCGCCATAGCGGCCATCGGCGTGCTGAGCACTTTGGGCATCACGGTGTCGGTGGATGCTTACGGCCCCATCGCCGACAACGCCGGCGGGATCGCCGAGATGTCTCACCTGCCTTCCGAGGTCCGCCAGGCCACGGACGCTCTCGACGCCCTCGGCAACACGACCGCGGCCGTTGCCAAGGGCTTTGCCATCGGATCGGCGGCGGTCACCGCTCTCGCTCTGTTCTTCAGCTTCCGGGAGGCGGTCGGCCTCCGGGTCATCGACATCGTCGAAGTGGAGACCACCGTCGGCCTGTTCCTGGGGGCCATGTTCCCGTTCCTGTTCGCCGCTCTCACCATCAAGGCCGTCGGCCGGGCCGCCAACCAGATGATCGAGGAGGTCCGCCGGCAGTTTCGTGAGATCCCGGGACTCCGCGAGGGAGCCGAGGGGGCCCGAGCCGAATACGCCCGCTGCGTTGACATCTCGACCGCGGCGGCGCTGCGCGAAATGTTGCTGCCGGGGGCGCTGGCCGTGGCGTTGCCGCTGATCATCGGATTCATCAGTGTGGAGGCTCTCGGAGGCTTCCTGGCCGGGGCGCTGGTGAGTGGCTTCTTGTTGGCCATCTACATGGCCAACGCCGGCGGAGCCTGGGACAACGCCAAGAAGTTCATCGAGGCCGGCGCGTTCGGTGGAAAGGGGTCGGATGCCCACAAGGCGGCGGTCGTGGGCGATACGATCGGCGATCCCTTC
Organism: uncultured Acidimicrobiia bacterium; assembly: GCA_964347285.1. Classification (GTDB taxonomy): domain Bacteria; phylum Actinomycetota; class Acidimicrobiia; order Spongiisociales; family JAOTWH01; genus CAYFYE01. Next base: position 45,923 of record CAYFYE010000005.1, on the reverse strand, counting down.
AAGGACACCGCCGGTCCGGCGATGAACATCGTCATCAAGGTGATGACGATCGTGAGCCTGATCTTCGCTTCGGCCTTCTGAGGCGGAAGGCGGACGACGGCCGGGAAAGGGGGCGCGTAGATGCAGTCGACTTCGCCTCTACCCTACGACAGCATGCCCATGGAGATCACCCTGCTCCGCCACGGCGAAACCAAGGCCAACCTCGCCGATGTCTGGCAGGGCCACACCGACAGCCCCCTCTCTGATCGGGGTCGGCGCCAGGCCGAGGCCGTCGCCAAACGATTGGCGGGGCGTGCCTTCGATGTAGTGGTGTCCTCGGACCTCGGCCGGGCCGAGGCTACGGCGGCCTCCTTGGGGCGTAGCTACCAGTCGGATTCGGCATGGCGGGAGCTCGACATGGGGGAGTGGGAGGGCCTACATCGGGACGAGGTCTTCGCCCGCTTCACGGATCAGCTTTCCGAGCTGCATTCCGGCAAGGACATCAAATGGGGTGGGGCCGAGTCCTACGGCGACTTCGTTAGAAGGGTCGATGCTGCCCTGGACCGTCTCGCCGGCGAGATGCAGCCGGGACGGCGGGCCCTGGTCGTCACCCACGGCGGAGTCCTCCATGCCGTGGTCGCCGGCCTGATGGGTTTTCGCGATCGGCGTCGGCCCTGGCCCGTAGGCCGCATGCACAACGGCTCGCTCACGACATTCCATATCGGAGACGACGGCCGGCGTCGCCTCGCCGTGTTCAACGATGTCTCTCATCTCGATGGCGACGTCGAGGGGCAGCCGACGGAGGGCCCCGAGGTGAACTTGATTCGGCACGGCGAGTCGGTCGGCAACGTCGAGGGGCGCTGGCAGGGCCGCACCAACGGCGCTCTGACCAGGGTCGGCCGCCGGCAGGCCCGGCAGCTGGCCGAGTGGCAGCGTGATTTGACGGCAGTCTGGTCTTCACCCCTGGATCGGGCCCGGGGGACGGCCGCCGCCATCGCCGAGGGAGCCGGGATTCCCCACTTCGAACAAGCGGACTTCGCCGAGATGGACCTCGGCGATTGGGAGAATCTCACGACCGAGGAGATCAAGGAGGGGTGGCCCCGGGAGTGGCGGCAGATCTACACCGAGGGCGCCGACATGCCCCGGGGCGGCAGCGGTGAGACGTTCGCCGGGGTGGCCGAGCGCATGGAGCGGGGCCTGCGGGCGGTGGCCGACGGCTCCGGACTGGTGGGGGTGGTCAGCCACGCCGGAGCGATCCGGGCGTTTCTCTCCGGCATCCTCGGCCTGGAGTTCCTGGAGCGGGAACGGCTCGGCTATCCGCTCAATACCGGGTCGAGCCGGGTTATGTTCGCGGAATGGGGCCCGGTCCTCGTTGACTACAACGTGGCTCCGCACCTCGATCGATAAGTGCGCCTGCTGCTGGTCACCAACGACTACCCCCCACAGCCGGGGGGCATCCAGCAGTACCTGCGGGGGCTGGTCTCCGCCTACCCGGAGCCGATCCTGGTCCTGGCTCCCGACGACGAGCGGGCCGACCCCGGCGACGGGGTGGTCCGCTATCCGAATGGCTTCATGTGGCCCACCCGGAAGGTACGGGCTTGGATCGAGGCCCAGGCCGCCCGGTTTTCGCCCGATGTGATCCTGTACGGCGCTCCCACTCCTCTCGGCCTGCTGGCCCAGCGGGTACGGGCTTCCCTCGGCGTTCCCTACGCCGTCCTCTCCCACGGCGCCGAACTGACGATTCCCGGGGCCGTCCCCGGGTTGGGCAGGCTCATCGCCGGGCCCCTGCGGGCGGCCGATCTTCGCCTGGCCGTCAGCCGTTACACCGGCGCGGTCGTTGAGCGCATTGCCCGGCGCCCGGTTGAGGTCATCGGAACCGGGGTCGATCTTGCCGACTTCTATCCCCGCCTCGACAGAACCGGTGGGGTGCCGGTGGTTGGGTGCGTCAGCCGATTCGTGCCCCGCAAGGGCCAGCACCGACTCCTCCAGGCCGCTGCGATCCTGGCCGGCCGAGGCGTCGGTGTCGAAGTCTTGCTGGTAGGACGGGGCCGCACTGAAGAAAGCCTCCGGCGTCTGGCCCGGCGTCTGGGGGTAGCCGTCCGGTTCGAGGTCGACGTCCCCTGGGATCGCCTGGGCGCTCTCTACCGGGAGATGGATGTGTTCTGTATGCCGTGCCGCTCCCGATGGTTCGGACTGGAGACCGAGGGGTTCGGGCTGGTGTACCTGGAAGCGGCTGCGTCGGGCCTCCCGGTGCTGGCCGGCGACTCCGGCGGCGCTCCGGAGACCGTGATACCGGGGCGGACCGGCTTCGTGGTGCACTCGGTAGCCGACATTGTGGAGGCCCTAGGCCTGCTGCTCTCCGATCCCGAGCGGGCCCGCTCGATGGGGGAGGAGGGCCGGACCAGGGTCGAACACCAGTTCTCGTGGGACGCCACCGTGAAACGGCTGGTCGAGGCCTTGGGGCGGGTGGCCGGTTGACAAAGGTGTCGACAAACGCGGTAAGGGAATATCCTCTGCGCAGTGGAGCTTTACTCCACGGTCCGACGCGCCGATAGGCGCAGCAGGAGTTCCCACTCACCGACATGAAGAATCTCGTCGTCGTCGAGTCGCCCACCAAGGCGCGCACCATCGCCAACTTCCTCGGCGAGGATTTCGTCGTGGAATCTTCGATCGGCCACGTGCGCGACCTGCCCCGCAACGCGGCCGACGTGCCCGAGTCTATGAGGAGTGAGCAATGGGCTCGCTTGGGAGTCGACACCGAGAACGACTTCAAGACGCTGTACATCGTCCCCTCCGAGAAGAAGAAGCAGGTCCGGACCCTCAAGAGCCTGCTCAAGCAGGCCGACGTGCTGTATCTGGCCACCGACGAGGACCGGGAAGGGGAGTCCATCGCTTGGCACCTCCTCGAGGTCCTCAATCCCAAGGTGGAGGTAAAGCGGATGGTGTTCCACGAGATCACCCCGTCTGCCATTCGTGCCGCCCTCGAGGCGCCCCGTGACCTGGATCGGAGGCTGGTCGATGCCCAGGAGGCTCGGCGGGTGCTCGATCGCCTGTTCGGTTACGAGGTGTCGCCGGTCCTGTGGAAGAAGGTCCAGCCCAAGCTGTCGGCGGGACGCGTGCAGAGCCCGGCTACCCGCATCCTCGTGGAACGGGAGCGTGAGCGAATGTCCTTCCGGTCGGCCTCGTACTGGGACATCAAGGGCGAGTTCTCCAGGTCCGACGGCAACGGCGACCGTTTCTCCGCCACCCTGGTGGCGGTGGACGGGGTGCGGGTCGCCGGCGGGAAGGACTTCGACTCTTCCGGGGAGCTGAAGGGTGGAAGCGTCTTCTTGCTGGGCGAGGATCAGGCCCGATCCCTGGCCGCCGACCTCGACGGAGCGGCCTTTGCGATCCGGTCGGTGGAGCGCAAGCCCTACACCCGCAAGCCCAACCCTCCCTTCCGCACCTCCACCCTTCAGCAAGAGGCCGGGCGCCGGTTGCGCTTCTCGTCGGCGCGCACCATGCGAGTGGCCCAGCGCCTCTACGAGAACGGCTACATCACCTACATGCGCACCGACAGCATCACGCTCTCCGAGAGCGCCATCGCTGCGGCGCGCACCGCCATCGCCCAGCTGTATGGGCCGGAGTACGTGCCCGATCGACCCCGGGTGTATCGCAAGACCGTCAAGAACGCCCAGGAGGCCCACGAAGCGATCCGGCCGGCCGGGGAGCGTTTCCGGCCCCCGGAGGAGGTGGCCGCCGAGGTGGCCGCCGACGAGGCCAAGCTCTACGAGCTGATCTGGAAGAGGACCATGGCCTCCGAGATGAAGGATGCCGTCGGGGAAAGCGTCCAAGTCCGCCTCGGGGCGACCTCAGGGTCCGGGCGCGATGCCGAGTTCGCGGCGAGCGGCAAGATCGTCAGCTTCCCCGGGTTCCTGCGGGCTTACGCCCAGGGTGCCGACGATCGCGACTCTGGAGAGCAAGAGAGGCCGCTGCCGCCTCTGGAACAGGGGGATGCCCTCGACGTCGTGTCGCTCGAGCCCGACGGGCACGAGACCAAGCCGCCGGCGCGATACACAGAGGCAACGCTGGTCAAGCGCCTCGAGGAGCTGGGGATCGGGCGCCCTTCCACGTACGCCTCGATCATCAGCACCATCCAGGATCGCGGCTACGCCTGGAAGAAGGGGACCGCCCTCGTACCCTCCTGGACGGCCTTCGCCACGGTGACCCTCCTCGAGCAGCACTTTCCCGACCTCGTCGACTACCGGTTCACCGCCGCGATGGAAGATGACCTCGACAACATCGCCAACGGCGTCGAGGAGTACATCCCGTGGCTGAGCCGCTTCTATTTCGGGAACGGGAATTCGGGCCTCAAGGATATGGTGGCTCGCCGTCTGGAGGAGATCGACGCCCGGCAGGTCAATTCGGTCTTGCTGGGCACCGATTCGGACGGCACCGAGATCGTGGCCCGGGTGGGCCGATACGGTCCCTACCTGCAGCGCGACGAGGACACGGTGTCGCTCCCCGAAGACCTGCCCCCCGACGAGTTGACGATCGAGCGGGCCGAGGAGCTCCTCGACGCTCCCAACGGGGACCGGGTCCTCGGCCGGGATCCCGACAGCGGCCTGGAGGTGATGGTCCGCTCGGGGCGTTACGGCCCCTACGTCCAGCTCGGGGCGCCCGATCCCGATGGCGAGGGCAAGCCGAGGACCGCCTCACTGTTCAAGTCGATGTCGGTCGACGCGCTCACCCTCGAAGAAGCCCTGCGGCTGCTCAGCCTCCCCCGCATCGTCGGAGTCGATCCCGAGGATGGTGACGAGATCACCGCCCAGAACGGCCGTTACGGCCCCTACCTCCGCAAGGGCAAGGATTCTCGCAGCCTGGAAACCGAGGAGCAGATCTTCTCGGTCACCCTGGAGGAGGCGCTGCACCTGTTCGCCCAGCCCAAGAGGCGCCGCGGAGCGCGACCGCCGCTGCGTGAGCTGGGCGTCGACCCGGCGTCGGGCAACCCGGTGGTCGTCAAGGACGGCCGCTACGGCCCCTACGTCACCGACGGCGAGTACCACGCGTCGCTGCGGACCGGAGACTCGGTCGAGACGGTCACGTTGGATCGGGCCGCCGAGCTGCTCGCCGAACGGAGAGCGAAGGGCCCGGCCCGCAAGAGGTCGGGGAAGAAGGCGACCAAGAAAGCCGCGAAGGGGTCGTAACGCAGTTAGGTGGCCCAACCCTGATAGGGTCTGCGGCCATGGGCGGAACGCCGGTCACCCGGCCCTGGCGGTCGCTCGTCTTGCACGGGCCCTTTTCGCGTCTGTTCTGGGCGGGGTTCATCTCTTCCGTTGGAGACTGGGCGGCGCTGTTCGCACAGATCTCACTGGCCGATGCCATCGCCGGTTCACAGGGGGTGCTCGTGGTGCTGGCGGCCCGGGTGCTGCCCGGGGTGCTGGGGGGCGCCGTCGGTGGCGTGCTTGCCGACCGGGTCAACCGCAAGGTGTCGATCGTGCTCGCCGACTTCGGCCGGGGCCTGCTGGTGCTCAGCCTGGCGTTCGTCGAGACCCTGCCCGAGCTGTTCGCCGCCTCGTTCGTCCTCGAGATGCTGACCCTGCTCGGCCAGCCGGCCCGAGCGGCCGTCGTGCCGCAGCTGGTGGCCGAGGAGAACCTGCTGGCCGCCAACAGCCTCACTCTCACCTCCGCCTACGGCACCTTCCCCTTGGGTGCCGCAGTGGCCTGGGTGCTCGGCCTGATTCCCCCCATCACGTTCCTGGGGCTGCTCCCGGAGTCCATCGAGGCCACCCTGTTTGCCGCCGACTCGCTGACGTTCATCGCATCCGGTGTGCTCGTCCTCACCATTCCCATCGGCGACCAGGCGATGGAGTCGCACCGGAAGCGAGTTTCCCGCTTCGATTGGCGAGCCCCGGTGCGGGATTTCTTCCACGGGCTGCGTTTCGTCATCTTCACCCCCCGGGTCCGGGGCGTGATCCTGGGCATGTCGGTGGCCCTTTTCGGCGGCGGAATGCTCATCGTCATCGGCAAGGGTTATGCCGAAGACACGCTGAGCGCCGACTCGGCCGGGTTCTTTGCCCTGCTGTTCGCGCTCGGCTCCGGGGCGGCCCTCGGCATCGTGGGCCTGACCGCCTACGGCGATCGATTGCTGCGTCGTGACGTCGGCTTCGGCTTCGCCCTGGCGATCGCCGGCATCGGCATGGGGGCGGCCGGGCTCGTTCAGACGGTTGCCGGCGCCATGGGATGGCTGGCCGTCATGGGTTTCGGAGGCGGGGCCTCGTACGTGCTCGGCTTCACCTATCTGCACGAGCAGGTGGACGACCAGGTGCGGGGGCGCACGTTTGCTGCGCTGTTCTCGCTGATGCGGGTGGGGCTGCTGGTCGCCATGCTCGTGGCCACCAATGCCCAGGGTTTGTTGGAGGGGAGGTTTGGCGCGCCGTTCCACAATCCGGGCCGGGTCATCCTCGTCTCGGGAGGCCTGATCGTCCTGGGCGCTGGAGCGGGGATCCTGTGGAGCCTGCGGGACGTGTTCGCCCACCCCAAGCCCTCCCCCGAAGCCATGCGGTCCATCGAAGCGGCCGGCCGGGCCTTTCGCCGATTCCGGCGTAACAACAATGGGAGCAATCGCCGGAACGGGAAGGGATGAAGGGCCGCTACGTGGCGCTCGAGGGCATCGAAGGGGCCGGCAAGAGCACCGTACGCTCCCTGCTGGCCGAGCGCTTGCGCGCCGACGGCTTCGACGTGGAGGAGGTTCGCGAACCGGGCGGCACGGCGGCCGGAGAGCGCATCCGGGCCGTGCTCCTCGACCGTGATCAGGCGGTGTCGCCGTGGGCCGAGGCGCTGCTGTTCGCGGCGGCGCGGGCCCAACTCGCTGTCGAGCTCGTCGGGCCGGCCCTGGAACGGGGGGCCTGGGTGGTGAGCGACCGGACCGTCTATTCCTCCCTCGCCTACCAGGGGGGAGGGCGGGGGCTCGGCATCGAGGCGGTCCGCTCGATTAACACTGCCGGCCTCCAGGGTGTGTGGCCCGATCTGGTCGTCCTGCTGCGGGTCGATCCTGCGTCCGGGCTGGAACGTCAGGAAGTGGCCGACCGCATCGGAGCCGAGGGAGAGGATTTTCACCTCGCCGTGGCCGAGGCCTACGATCGCCTTGCCGCCGACGAGCCGGAGCGGTTCGCCGTTGTCGACGCCTCGCTTCCTCTGTCCGAGGTGGTGGACACGGCCTACGCGGCGGTGCGAGCGCAGTCGTGAACCTGTACGACGACATCATCGGACATGGCGAGGTGATCGATCTTCTCGAGAGAGAGGCTCGCCGGCCCGCCCACGCCTATTTGTTCGTCGGCCCGGCCAACACTGGAAAAGCCGCCGTGGCCCGGCGATTCGCCGCGGCGCTAGTGTGCGCCGGGAAGGATTGCGCGGAACGGGCCGTGGCCGGCCTCCACCCGGATGTGGTTCTGGTGGAACCCGATGGGCGGACCGCGCTCACGGTGGAGCGGGCCCGCGCCACGATCGGCCGGGCCGCACTGGCGCCCGTCGAGGCCGACCGGAAAGCGTTCGTCTTCGAGGAGGCCGGGCTCATGAACGATGAGGCGGCCAATGCGATGCTGAAGACCCTCGAGGAGCCCACCGCCTCGTCCATCTTCATACTCGTGACCGGGTCGGAGGACGATCTGCCTGCCACCATTGCCAGCCGGGCCCGGACCGTGGTCTTCGGACGGGTGGCCCACCAGGAAATCGGTTCCGCTCTCGAGGCCCGGGGCCTGGACGGCGAGCGGGTAGCCAACGCGGCAACGATCTCGGGAGGCCGGCCGGGGCTGGCGCTGGCCCTGGCCACCCGGCCCGAGGTCGCCGAATATCGCCGCGTGTGGCTCAGCGTACCGTTGCGGGTGTCGGGCCGTCCCGGAGAGGCCTACCGGTTGTCGCAGGAGGTGGCGGCTGCTGCAGAACCGCTGCTGGACGCCATCAAAGAGCGCCAGAACGATGAAGTGGATCGCCTGGGCGGATCCGGACGTCGGGAGATGTCCGAGCGTCACGAGCGGGAGCTGAAGAGGGCGACGATATCGCTTCACGAGACCGGGCTCGAGATCCTTGCCTCGTGGTATCGAGATGCGGTGGCCGCCCAGTTCGGGGCCCCGGTTCGCAACCATGACATCCCGGTCACTGCGCTCTCCGCGATGGCCCCTTCGGCGGCGATGCGACGGGCCGAGCGGACCCTGGAGACCATCGATCTCATCCAGGCCAACCAGCGGCCTCATCTGGCCTTCGCCGCCCTCTTTGCGGACCTTGGCTCGGAAGTCTGACGAAGGATTCGGCCCCGGCGCCTACGCCCTCTGGGCGAGTGCATCGCGCTGGTCGGGTCCGCTCTTTCGGTGGATCTGGGACGTCGAGCTGAGCGGTGAGCCTCCCCCGCCTCCCTACGTGATGGCCGGGAACCACTTCTCCCACGTGGACGTGGTGCTGATCGGCCAGTCGTTGGGACCGATTCGCTACCTGGCGGTGGACGAGCTGTACGGGCAGGCGGCGTGGTTCGACCGGTTGATCACCTGGCTGGGGGCGATTCCGATGTCGCGGGTCAAGGTTCCGCTCACCGCGTTGCGGACCGCCCTCGACTACCTCGCTGCGGGAGGCGTGGTCGGCGTGTTTCCAGAGGGAAGACGGGTATGGACCTGGGGAGAGGTCACCTCTCCCAAGAAGGGAGCGGCCTGGCTGGCCGTCCGGGCCGGGGTGCCCGTGGTACCGGTGGCCATCTGGGGCACCCAGGAGTCGTTCGGTCGGGGAGCGACCCGGATCAAACGCTGGCCGGTGCGCATTTCGGTGGGACCGGCCCTCCAGCCCTCCGACTACGACGACCGAGCCGATCCGGTGGCCGACATCACGGCCGACTGGCTGCGCTGGGTCGACGGGGCCGTCGCCGAGCTGAAGGAGAGGTCGGCGCGTCGCCCCGGCTAGGGGGTGGTGGGCCGCGCCAAGCTCCGAGCGACCCGCATCTCTCGTCGGAACCGCTTCCAGTCGGACCGGGTGGGCGAGAGGGTGATGTCGGTGATGAGCATGGCGATTCCCACGACCAGGAAGAACGTCCAGGTCCACCACGGCACGTTTGCGGCGAATGCCTCGCCGAGCAGGATGAAGGGAACCACTTTGGTGGTGATGGCCCCCGAGGCATGCATCCAGGCCCGGGCCCGGGGCCGGGTGGCCAAGTAGCTGGCGTAGTCGATCTTGACCCCGGGATGAGGCTTCGCCACAGACCCGATGAACCAGTGTGTGAAGCGAATACCGACGAGCCGGCCCACCACCAGGTGAGCCAGTCCGTGGGTGGTCACGATCAGGGCCCCGCCGCCCGTCACCAGCGCCACTCCGTTCCACGGCGCGTCCAGGTAGTAGGCGATGGAGGCCAGCACGAGCCCGGCTGCGGTGGCCGCCGCCATCAGAGCGGTCCCCGGGCCGATGGGAACTCGGATCAGGGCCCAGCGCTCGAAAGCGGCCCGGTCGGCCGAGGCGATGCGTTCTCCATGTTCTTCCACCAACCTCGGATCCCGCTTGGCCGTGGCGACGGCCTTCCAGAACCCGGTTGCGGTGAGATCGACGGGGCCTCCCGCCTCGATCGCCGCTTCGGTGGCGGTGAGTGCTGCCTCGACATCGACGGCCATGGGTGCAGGCTATCAGCCCCCGGGTGGCGCCCCCGATGAAGTCACTAGGGTCGCGGGCGATGGTCCGATCAGGCGAGACGCCCGGGGCTGAGGAGAAGCTGGTTCGAGACCGGCTCGGCAGGCTCCTCGACGAGCATGACCCCCGTGGCGATCGCGTTGAGTTCTTTCAGGCCCAATTCGACCTGGGCCTGGCCTGGGTGTACTTCCCGGAAGGACTCGGTGGCCTCGGCATCGACCCCGGGCTGCAGCTCCTCGTTGATGAGCGACTCAGGGAAGAGGGTTCGCCGCATCCTGCAACCTTCAACGTCATCGGCTACGGGATGGGGGCACCCACCGTCCTGGAGCACGGCACCGAGGAGCAAAAGCGGCGGTGGCTCCGTCCGCTCTTCACCGGCGAAGAGGTGTGGTGCCAGCTGTTCAGCGAGCCGGGGGCCGGATCCGACGTGGCCGGGCTGTCGGCCCGGGCGATCCGGGACGGTGACGAGTGGGTGGTCAATGGGCAGAAGGTGTGGACGACCCTGGCCCACGTCGCCAAATGGGGGATGCTGGTGGTCCGCACCGATCCGGATCTTCCCAAGCACCAGGGCCTCACCTACTTCATCATGGACATGACCTCGTCCGGCGTTGAAGTCCGGCCGTTGCGTCAGGCCACCGGTGAAGCCGAGTTCAACGAGGTGTACATGACCGACGTCCGGATCCCCGACTCCGACCGGCTGGGAGATGAGGGCGACGGCTGGCGGGTGGTACTCACCACGCTCATGAACGAGCGGGTCGCCATCGGCGGCACCGTCGGTCCGCGCGGCTCGGGTCCGATCGGGGACGCGCTGGTGCTCTGGGAGGAGCGGCCGGGGGGCCGCGTCCAGCGCGACCTGCTCGTGCGCTTGTGGTGCGAAGCGGAAACGGCTCGGCTCACCAACCTGCGAGCCGCCGAGAACCGCGATGAGGGGACGCCGGGCCCGGAAGGTTCGATCGCCAAGCTCGTGTACGCCGAGCTCAACAAGCGCATCTACGAGTTGTGCCTCGACCTGCTGGGGCCGGAGGGCATGCTCTACGACGGCTACGAGGTGGTGCTGCCCGACGACGTGGACTCCACCGGGCGGGACATTCGCAAGAAGTTCGTGCGGGCCCGGGCCAATTCCATCGAAGGGGGGACGTCGGAGATCATGAAGAACATCCTCGGCGAGCGGGTCCTCGGTCTGGCCGGTGAGCCCCGGGTGGACAAGGATGTGCCTTGGACGGACGTGCCCCGGAGCTAGCCCGTTGGGCCGGCTAGGAATGGCACGGGCGCATCGGGGGGCGGTAACTACTATAGGTGTTTGCCTCGCTACTCAGGGATTCGGGCGAAATTGAACGGGAGGAACATCGGCGGCAACGCAGCCACGGCCGTCCTCGTGACGGGCCCGTCGGTGCACGCCGGCGTGGGCGGGAGCGACCGATGAGACTCGGGGCACCAAGAGGGCGCCGGGCGCTGATCGTGGCAGTGGTGGCGATGATGGCCCTCGGCACCGGAACGGCACGGGCGGGTGATGGGCCCTCCCCCCGCATTGTCGGAGGCCGCCCGGCTTCGGCCGATGCCTTTCCGTTTGCGGTGGCGCTTTCGGAATCGGAGAACTTCGCCGCGAGCCAGTACTGCGGCGGGTCGCTGATCGCTCCGCAGTGGGTGCTCACCGCGGCCCACTGTCTCACTGCCCCGGGGACCACGACGATCGACGTCGACCCCGTGCACCTGCTCGTCGGCCGGAACGACCTGGCCGGAACCGGCGGGGAGACCCACGTTCGGTCGGCAGCCTCCTTCCACATTCATCCCGACTACGAGCCCATGTCTTTCAGATACGACGTTGCCCTCATCGATCTGGGCACCCCATCGGCCGTCCCACCGGTGAGGTTGGCCGGCAACGAGTTCGCGGTCCCGTGGACGGCTGGGACGGCGGCGACCGTGATGGGCTGGGGGGCCACCGACCCCGCCGGCGAGCCACCCCTTCCCGCCCTGCTTCACGAGGTCCAGGTTCCCATCCTGTCCGATGGGGAGTGTGCGGCCGCCTGGGGCCCTTCTTTCGATGCGCAGGTGATGATCTGCGCCGGTGACCTCGAGGACGGTGGCGAGGACGCATGCCTGGGCGATTCGGGTGGACCGCTGGTCGTACCGGACGGACCGGGCGGTTGGCTCGAGGTCGGCGTGATCAGTTGGGGTGATCTTCCGTGCGCTCAGCCCGTCAAGCCCGGGGGATACACCCGCATACCGGCGCTGCGCTCGTATATCTCCCTGGTCACCACCGGCGATAACCAGCCCCCGGTGGCGAGAGCCGATTCAGTCGCAGCGACGGAAGGCATGCCGGTGGTGATCGATCTCCTCGCCAACGACACGGACGTGGAGGATGGTGCGCCGCTGAAGGATTCGGTCGTCGTCACCAGGCCACCGGCCCGGGGAGCACTCACTCCCCTTGGCAACGGGCTGTATCGCTACATCCCTGATCCCGGCGCCAACGGCATCGTGACGTTCGCCTACTCGGTGGCGGACTCGGCCGGGGCCGTATCGATTGAGGCCGTGGTTACGGTGGCAATCGCCGCCGCCGGCGACGTCGGCCTGGTCGATCCGGAGACGGGTGTTTGGCACCTGCGGGACGCCGGGAGCGGGTCGGTGACCTCGTTCTTCTACGGCAACCCCGGGGACCTTCCTTTCATGGGAGATTGGGATTGCGACGGGGTGGACGGCCCGGGGCTCTTTCGCCCGTCCGACGCTTACGTCTACCTGCGCAACGAGAACTCGGCGGGCATCGCCGACGTCCGCTTCTTCTTCGGAAATCCCGGTGATGTTCCGCTCTCCGGTGACTTCGATGGAGACGGCTGCGACTCGCTGTCGCTCTACCGTCCCGCGACTCAGGAGATCTTCATCATCAACGAGCTCGGTGAGAATGATGGGGGACTGGGGGCCGCCGCGTACTCGTTCATCTTCGGCGATCCCGGCGACACACCCGTCGTGGGCGACTGGGATGGCGATGGTGTTGACGAGGTGGGATTGCACCGAGAGGCCACCGGGTTGTTCTATTGGCGGGAGACACTGTCGACCGGCAACGCCGACGGTGAGATCATCTTCGGCGATCCGGGCGATCTCTTCGTGGCCGGGGACTGGGGCCTGGTCAACGGGTTCGATACCCCGGCAGTGTTTCGTCCCGCGGATACCGCCTTCTTCTTCCGCTACACCCTCACTCAGGGCACCGCCGACGCCCAGTTCACCTGGCTGGGAGGGGGCCGTCACTGGTCTCCGGTGGCGGGGGTATTCGGGCCGTAGCCCGGTAGAGTCGGGTGGGTAGGTAGCAGGAGCCGAGGGAAGCCCATGGCAAGAAGGAGCGCGCTTGCGCTCGGCTTGCTCATTGCCTCGACGACCCTCCTCGGGGCCGATCCGCCCTCGCCGCTCGCCGCGGCCGGCTCGCAATATCAGGTGGTCCATCCGCCACGAGTGCAGCTGGGCGACGCACCACTGGCGAGCTTCGCCGGCGCCCGGTGGGACCGGGCCACCATCATCTGGCAGACCATTGGCGGCCAACCAAGCGGCAAAGACTCCTTCGAGCTCGACTGGCGGGAAGTGGGTTCGGGGTCCTGGAAAGGCGCCGGTCCGGTGGTCAAAGACGACCTCGGGCTCAACACCCGGACCGTGCACTTCGTGGATTTGGACGGGCTGGCGTATGGGCGCACCTACGAATACCGGGTCCGCCACTTGCGAGCCGGATCGCCCGAAGCCATCTACCCGGGCCGCTTTGCGACCCGGCTCGCTCCGGGCAACCTCTCCCCCTTCACCTTCGTCGCCTACGGCGACGCAGTTCGCTCCGAGGATCCCGCGGCTTTTCGCGCCGTCCAGGCCCGGATCAACGAACTCGATCCGGCCTTTGCACTCCTTTTGGGGGACAACGCCTACAGCGACGGCTCGTACTCCGACTACGACCATCGGCTCGATCCACTCCACAGTCCGGAAGCAACGGAGTGGACGGCCGGCCACGTCGACTATGTGGCGTTCGGCAACCACGATATCCGCACCGACGGGGGAGCTCCGACCGAGCGTCTCTTTGCCGTTCCGGTGCCCAGTGCGGGGGCCGACGCTCCGGCCGCCCCGCCGCCGAGCGAACGGGCCGAGCACAATTACTCGTTCGACTACGGCTCGGCCCACTTCTTGACGTTCGACACCAACGCCCACGACGATCCGGTCCGCCTCGATGCCCTTCTCAGGTGGGCCGAGGCGGATCTGACCGCTAGCAATGCGCCGTGGAAGATCGTCTACGGCCACCACCCGGTGGCCGGTGCGCCGGACAAGAGCCATGCTCCCGGCGACGATTACTTCCGCCAGGTCGTTCCCCGGCTGCTCGAGGCGGGCGTGGACCTCTTCCTGGTCGGACACTCCCACACCTTCGGCTGGACTTACCCTCTCACCGGGTTCGACGGCGGCGCCGCTTCTTATGTGTCCGACATCGATGGCGACTTCGCCAAAGGGGCCGGCCTCGTACAGGTGATCGCCGGCACCGGGGGAGCCGGCCTGCGGTCGGGCGCATTCGGCGACTTCGGCTTCGTGGCCTCCGGCTTTTCGACCACCACGGATCCCCGGTCCGAACATGGTGTGGCCCGCATCGATGTCGCCGCCGATCGATTGACCGTTTCCTACGTGGCCGCCGACGACGGGGCAGTGCTCGGTGCGTTCTCCATCTCCGCTTCGTCGTTCCCCGGCCACGGCGTCGGGCTCGTCGACCCGGCCCGGGGCCGGTGGCTCCTGCGCGACTCGTCGGGCGGAGCGGAGACCGGCTTCTACTACGGCGACCCCGGGGACGTACCGGTGGTGGGAGACTGGGACTGCGACGGCATCGAAACGGTGGGCCTCCTCCGCCTGTCCGAGGCCTTCTTCTACTTGCGCAACGCCAACACGGCCGGACCGGCCGACCTGGCCCTGTTCGCCGGCAATCCCGACGACGTGCCCTTGGCCGGAGACTTCGACGGCGACGGCTGCGGCGAGTTGGCCTTGTATCGGCCGTCCACTCAGCGGTTCTTCGTCTACAGGCATCTACCGCCCGACGGGGGCGCTTTGGGGGCGGCCCCCATCGAGCTCCTCTTCGGCGACCCAGGGGACGTACCGGTGGTGGGAGACTTCGACGGAAATGGCGTCGACGACCTGGGGCTCTATCGCCCCGGCAGCGGCTTCTTCTACTGGCGCCTGACGCTGAGCACCGGTATCGCCGACGGCCGGATGTTCTTCGGCGATCCCCAGGATCGTCCGGTGGCCGGGGATTGGGGTTTCCTCGATGAGCTCGACACCCCGGCGGTATTCCGCCCCTCCGATACCACCTTCTACTTCCGCCACACCCTCACCCAGGGCGTCGCCGATGCCCAATTCACCTGGCCGGGGGCCGGCAGTGACTGGGTGCCCGTGGCCGGCAAGTTCGGACTGTGATCCGATCGGGCCTCGGGGATCCCGGAACGGGTGCCCCGACCCGACGGCGGCGCGGCCGCGGCTCGTTTCCCTTCGATAGCCTCGCCTCGTGGACCAGATCCTCTACGAATTCGAACGGGTGACCATCGATGCCCTCCCTCGCCCAATGCTGGTGGACGTCACCGCTTCCATCCCGGCATCGGGGATCACTGCAATCGTGGGACCGTCCGGCTCGGGCAAGACCACGTTGCTGCGGCTCTGCAACCGGCTCGAGGTGCCCACCGCCGGACGGGTGCTGCTTCACGGCGCCGATCTGGCCGACCTCGATCCGCTCGTCCTGCGGCGCAAAGCGGGAATGGTGTTCCAGCGTCCCACCCTGTTCGGGGGCACCGTGGCTGACAACCTGGCTGTGGCCGACCCTGGTGCATCACACGCCGAGATGGAGTCGGTACTGGAGCGGGCCGAGCTGGATGGATCCTTCCTTTCCCGACCGGCCGCCGAGCTGTCGGGCGGCGAGGGGCAGAGGGCCTGCCTGGCCCGCACGCTGCTCACCGACCCGGAGGTCGTGCTGATGGACGAGGTCACCTCGTCCCTCGACGCCAAGCCACGACGCGGTCTAGAGATGCTTGCTCGTCACCTGGCCGACGAGGGGGTGCCCATTCTCTGGGTTACCCACGACCTGGACCAGGCGCTCCGCATGGCCGACTACCTGATCGTGATGCTGGAGGGTCGACTCCGGTTTGAGGGCGAGCCCGGCGATCTCATCGATGCCGAACCGCAGGTCGCCGAATTCTTGGCCGGGGACGCTCATGCCGGGTGATGTCACCCTCGCCGGCCTGGCGGTCTCTCTGTCGCTGGTCGGGGTGGCTGTGGTGCTCTCGCTGTGGCAGCGCCTCGGCCTGGAAGGCCGCATGCTGTGGGCTGCCGGGCGTGCGCTGGTACAGCTGCTCATCATCGGGGCCGGCCTCGCCTTGGTGATCGACTCCGAAACTCCCCTGGTGTGGTCCTGGCTGTGGGTGGCGGTGATGATCGTGTTCGCCGCCGAGACGGTGCGTCGCCGGGCCGATGAGGTCCCCGGTATCCGTCCCATAGCCCTTGCTGCCTTCGCAGCGGCAGCACTGGTGACACTCGGGATCCTCTTCGGCTTCGGGGTCTTTCCGCTGGAGGCCAGGGCGCTGGTCCCGATCGCAGGGATGATGGTGGGCAACTCGATGACCGCCACGGTTCTGGTGGCCCGCCGCATCGTCGAGGAGCTGCGCGACCGGCGCATGGAGGTCGAGGCCCGGCTGGCGCTGGGGCATCCGGGGATGATCGCGGCCCGACCCTATCTGCGGAGTGCGGTCTCCACCGCGCTCACCCCGCAGATCGAGACCACCAAGGCGGTCGGCATCGTGTTCCTGCCCGGAGCGATGACGGGCTTGATCCTCGCCGGGGTGGACCCGGTAGAGGCGGTGCGGGTCCAGGCGGCGGTGATGTATCTGGTGCTGGGATCGGTAGCCACCACTACCGCGGTCGTTGGATTCGGCGCGGTACGGCGGCTGTTCACCAAGGACCACCGTCTCATCCCGCTGCCGCGTCCCGCCGAGGGCTGAAGCCGCCTCAGCACGGCTCTGGAGTCGAAGACGCAGGACCAGAGCGGATTCCGGAACCCGGCGCGGCAACGGATCTTCCCCGATGGAGTGCAGGTCCGGATAGGTGAGCGACGGGCACGGGAGGCCGGCGTCCAAAGATAGGATCGGTGGAGCGACCAAGCAGGCCGGGATGAAGCGGGTGGACGCAATCCTCACCACGAATCTTCGCCAGCACCCCGCCGTCCAGGCGTGGAGCCATCTCGTGGCGGCGCCCGTCGAGCCCGACTACATCGAGGTGCTCAAGCACAAATCGAGAAGCTCGGTCTATCGACTGGCCGGCATCGGGCCGGGGAATGCGGGGGTCATAGCCAAGCGAGCCCATCTGCAGAAGGCCGTCGTCGAGCGGGACGTGTACGAGCAGGTCCTGTCTCGGCTGCCCTCGAGTTCGCCCGACTACTACGGATTTGTCGAAGAAGAAGGTGCATCCTTTGCCTGGCTGTTCCTCGAAGACGTCGGCGGTGAGCAATACTCGCCGGGAGCGGAGGAGCACCGTCGTCTGGTCGGGCGCTGGCTGGGCGCCCTGCAAGCGTTCAGCGAGCGCAGCTCCTCGCGGAACGCCTTCGCCGAGCGGGGCCCCGATTTCTACCGTGGGCATCTGCAATCGATTAGGGAGACCCTCCCCCGACTGCAGGCTCGGTCCTCGATTTCGCCCGAGGGGGTGGAGGTCCTCGATCACATCAGCTTGCTGTGTGAGTACCTCGAGTCTTGCTGGATGGACTTGGAGGGATTCTGCGAGCATGTTCCCAGGACCCTCGTCCACACCGATTGCCTGCCGAAAAACGTGCACGTCCGGGAAGCCGGCGACGGAGTGGAGGTCGCCGTCTTCGACTGGGGTGGGGCCGGCTGGGGCTTGGCGGCGACGGACCTGGGGCAGCTGGCACTGCCTTTCGGTGGTCCTCCGGTCCGAGAGCCCGACTACCTCGCTTACTGGGAAGTGACGCGAGAACACTGGCCCGCTCTCCGGCTCGAATCGATCCGGCAACTGGCCTATCTCGGCCAGCTCTTTTGGGCACTGAAGGTCATCGACCTGAGCTTCCCCGTCTTCGACTACCCGTCGCAAGACGTCGTGGAGAAGTACAGGCTCTACTCGGCAGCGCTGGCGCGATCGATCGACGGTGCCAGCTGGGGGCCGGCGCCGGGCGCAGCAGCACCTCCGCCCGTCTTCCGGCGGTCGCAATCATGACCGGCGGGGAAGACGCCCTGGCCGCCGCAGCCGTCCGCGCCTGGCACGGGCTCGGGGGAGTACCCGTGGGGCCGAAGGGTGTCGAGGTGCTCAAATCGGACAGTGGGGGAGCGGGGGTGTGTCGCTTGCGCGGCGCCGGCGATCGAGAGGGTGATGTCATCGCCAAGCGCTCGCCCCAGGCGACGGCCGCGGTGGAACGAGTCGTCTACGAGGAGATCCTTCCGCAGGTTCCGCTTCCGCTCCTCCGTTACTACGGAGCGGCCGAGGAGCCCGAGCGTGGATTCTGCTGGATCTTCCTCGAGGACGTGACCGTCGGCTCGTATCGCCGCCGGCGTGACGACCATCGAGCGGGTGCCGGCCGGTGGCTCGGCGTTCTCCACCGCTCGCTCGGCCGGCCCCCGGCCGCGGACCGGCTTCCGTCGCGGCGGTCGCAGCACTATCGAAACCTTCTTCGATCGGCAGGCGCCGCGCTGCACCAGCAGCTCGCCGAGGACGCTGTGCCGGGCCACGACGCAGTCGTTCTCGAGGCGGTCCTCGAACACTGCGAGGGACTTGCGACAAGCTGGGACGAGTTCGAGCAGGTGTGCCGAGGCGTCCCGGATACTCTCGTACACGGTGACTTCATAGGTCACAACGTGTACGTACGCCGCGGCTCATCCGGTCTCGTCTTGCTGCCGATCGACTGGGAGAAGGCGGGTTGGGGAGTTCCGGCCGAAGACATCTCTGGTGTCGACCTCGACGTGTACTGGACGACCGTCAAGGAAAGTCGGGCGGAAATGGATCAGCTCCAGCTCCGGCGCCTGGCCACCGTTGGGAGGATCTTCCGGTGTCTCGTCTACCTCGACTGGGCGATGCCGCGTCTGGAGCGGAAGGAGGGTTCGGTCGGGGAGATCGCGCTGTGCCGCTCCTGGCTGGACCAGCTCGTCGAGAGGGCAGCGTGGCTGTCGTAGCGCGCTCGCCGAAGCGGATGTAGGGCCGATGACTCGAACCACGAGAACGACCGGATCCAAAGGTGGAGGTGGAGCTTCGTTGCGCACACTTCTGGAGCCCATCATCGCCGCTGAGCGTGGCGGCCGAACGGTGATCGAGAGCATCCGTCGCAAGCGGTTCCCGTATGTCGGCTCTTACAAGTGCGAGGTCGTGACCGTGACCCTGGGCGGCGGCGAGGACCTCTTCTTCTTCCTCAAGGACTTCGGCCGCTCCCGCAAAACCAAGGACGATCTTGGGCAGAGACGCGATCGCGAGATGCGCGTCTACCGAGATCTGCTGGCACAGTCGGACCTGGGCACCGCGGCGTATTGCGGATCTATCTGGGACGAGTCTCGGGCCACGTACTGGCTGTTGCTGGAACTGGTCGGCGGCGTCGTTGTGGAAGAGGCGGATGGGAGGCACGGCCCGCCGGCGGCGGCGTGGCTGGCCCGGCTTCAGGAATACTTTCGACGCCATGAGCGTCTGCTGGCCGAAGCCGACTTCCTGATCCGGCACGACGCGGCGTTCTTCCATTCCAAGGCTGACGAGTCCCAGCGCAATGTGTCCCGACTCGCGCCCGCCTGTGCCGGGCGTCTGGCGAGAGCCCTCGAATCGTACGGTCGGGTCGTCGACGTTATGACCAGCCAACCGCTCAGCCTCGTGCACGGCGGCTACATCCCCTGGCACGTACTGCTCGACACACGGTGCGAGCCGGTGCGGGTGTGCGCCGTCGATTGGGAGTCGGCTGCCGTGGGCGCGACCCTCTATGACCTGGCGTTCTTCACCGACGGCGTTCGATCGCCGGCGCGAGAGCGGATCTATCGGGCCTACCGGAATGCGGCCATTCACCACGCCGTTCCTGTCCCCGACGAGGTGGAACTGCCACGGGTGATGGACTGCTTCCGTTTCCATCGGATTCTGGACTGGCTGAGCCGCGGCATAGAAAAGGGCTTCTCCGAGGGAAAGGTCTCGGCGCTGGTCGGCCAGGCTGAGAAGTTGAGCAGGGTCGTCCTCGCTTGAGCGCACCGAGCGCTGTCTGGAGTGCTGGTGCGGAAATCGCTTCCGGACGGGTGAGGCGCTGCGGTGCTCTCCACCACTGCTTGTGGTATAAGACCACCAGTGGTGGGCGGGAGCGCAAACCGAGGTCGGGGGTCGTCTCGGCCGGCGGTATGCCCGCGACGCCGCTCTTCGCAGCGAGAGAAGCGGAACGCACGGAGGTCACGTTGGAACCTGCCTCGGCACCCGGGCTCGGCCGTTACATCCTCGCTGTTCCCTCGGCACCTCTTGCCCGGGGCGGCTCGGGCACCCTTGGCAGCCGACAGTGAGTGCGCCCGAGCACCGCCGGGTGCGCTTCGACGCCAGGCCGCGAGTCGGGGGCAAGTTTCTCTTCGCCGGCAACGAGAAGCTCTACGTGCGAGGCGTGACCTACGGAGCTTTTCGACCCGACGCCGACGGCAACGAATACCACGACCTCGAGATGGTCGAGCAGGACTTCGCTCGGATTGCCGCCAACGGCATGAATGCGGTTCGCATCCCCCATACGACGCCGCCGCCGGGCCTCCTCGATGCGGCGGAGCGGCACGGCCTGCGGGTCATGGTCGGTCTGTCCGTCGAGCAGTACGTCGGCTACCTGATCGACCGCAAGGCCGAGGATGCTCCGGACATCGAGGAAACCGTACGTGCCAAGGTTCGCAGCTGTCGCGGCCATCCGGCCCTGCTCTGCTACGCCTTGGGCAACGAGATCCCGGCTTCGATCGTCCGCTGGCTCGGCCCGCGGCGCGTGGAGCGCTTCTTGAAGCACATGAGCCGCGCTGTGAAGCAGGAAGACCCGGGTGGCCTCGTCACCTATGTGAACTATCCGACGACCGAGTACCTCCAGCTGCCCTTTCTCGATCTGCATTGCTACAACGTATATCTGGAGGCGCAGGAGCCGTTGGAGGCCTACCTCGCCCGGCTCCAGAACATTGCCGGCGACAAGCCGGTGATCATGAGCGAAGTGGGGCTCGACGCCCTGCGAAATGGTGAGGCGGCACAGGCCGAGGTGCTCGACTGGCAGGTCCGCACGTCCTTCGCTGCAGGCTGCGCCGGCCTCTTCATCTTCTCTTGGACCGACGAGTGGTACCGGGGCGACACCGTCGTAGACGACTGGAAATTCGGCCTGACCGATGAGCAGCGCAGGCCCAAACCCGCTCTGATCGCGGTGCGCCGTGCCTTCGACAGAGGACCATTTCCCACCGAGCCCTCAACATGGCCCCGCATCTCGGTCGTCGTTTGCAGCTTCAATGGGAGCCGCACCATACGGGAGTGCTGCGAGGGCCTGCTGAAGCTGGAGTACCCGGACTTCGAAGTGATCGTGGTCGACGACGGGTCGAGCGATGGAACCGGGGCCATCGCCGCCGAATACGGCTTCCGCGTGATCAGCACCGAGAACCGAGGATTGAGCAGCGCCCGGAACACCGGTCTAGCAGCAGCAACCGGCGAGATCGTCGCCTACCTCGACGACGACGCCTACCCCGACCCGCATTGGCTGAGCTATCTCGCCGCGACGTTTTCGACGAGCGACCACGTCGGGGTCGGGGGTCCAAACGTTCCGCCTCCTCGAGGCGGGTTGGTCGCCGAATGCGTCGCCAACGCTCCTGGAAGCCCCAGCCACGTGCTCCTCACGGATGAGGAAGCAGAGCACTTGCCGGGCTGCAACATGGCGTTCCGCAAGTCGGCTCTCGAGGCCATCGGGGGGTTCGATCCTCGGTTCAACGCCGCCGGCGACGATGTCGACGTCTGTTGGCGTCTGCGCGAGCGAGGTTGGAGCCTGGGGTTTTCCCCGGCTGCGATGGTCTGGCACCATCGCCGTACCACGGTTCGGGCCTATCTGAAACAGCAGGTGGGCTACGGGTACGCCGAAGGCTTGCTTGCCGGCAAGTGGGCAAACAGGCACGGTCCCCTCGGACGCCCCCGCTGGCAGGGCCGGATCTACGGTGCCGGACGGGGAGGCGGGTCGTGGGGGCGCCCGCAGGTGTACCACGGCGTTTGGGGACAGGCGCCGTTCCAGTCGATCTACGAGCGGGCCCCGAGCGCGTTGTCGTCATGGTCGCTGCTGCCTGAATCCCATCTCCTGATCGGCGTCCTCGCCGGGCTTTCCGTATTGGGGATTCTGTGGGCGCCGGCTCTGCTCGCCGTGCCCCTGCTCGCCCTGGCCGTCGGCGCCCTCGCTGTCCGAGCGCTGGTCGACGCCTCTCGGGCCCTTTCTACGAATCGGCCCCGTTCTTCGGTAGCCCGGCTGAGTCTGCTTTCGTTGACCGCTCTGCTCCACCTGATCCAGCCGGTCGCTCGCGGCTGGGGTCGGGTGAAGGCCGGACGGGCGCCCCGGCGGCGGCCACGTCACATGAGCCTGCCCCGAGCGCACATCGGCGATTTCTGGTGCGACCGTCACTCGGAACCCGAGCAGCATCTCGAACACGTGGAGGCGGCCCTGCGGCGCCAGGGAGTCGTCACCGCCCGGGGCGGCCGCCATGAACCTTGGGATCTCGAGATCCGTGGCGGTTGGCTCGGGTCTGCGCGCGCCCGCCTGGCCGTGGAGGGCCAAGGCGACCGTCAGAGAGTTCGTTTCCGCGCCTGGCCCAGGGTCGGGGCGGGCTCCCTGTTTCTGATAGCGCTGCTGGCGGTGCTCGCCGTCCCCGCCGGCCTCGACGGAGCCTGGGCTGCCTCGGCCATGCTGGCGTCCTCGGCGCTGGTATTGGCCCTGATGGCTCTCGGCGGTTGCGCCGTTGCCACCGCCTCCTACCTGCGGACGTTCCGGCAATTGCGGGCCGACGATACCGAGCCTTCTCGATGAGGAAGTGATGGCGGTGTCCCAGCCGACCCCGGCCCTGCGCATCGTGGTGACCGGCCTGATCTGTCAGCATCCACCTCTGGGAGGGCTCGCCTGGCACTACCTCCATTTCTTGCTCGGGCTGGTCCGGCTCGGACACGACGTGTACTACTTCGAGGATTCGGGAGAAGTGCCATACCTCGTGGACAGCGGCACTTCTGCAAAGAATCGGGTAGCCGCCAGCGGACAGAACGTGGATTACCTGGCGAGGTTGATGGCTCGCTTCGACCTCGACGACCGTTGGGCCTACCGTTACCCACCAGGAGCCGAGTGGTTCGGTCTGTCCGCCGAGCGCCGCCGGGCCGTCATCCGCTCCGCCGACCTGCTGCTCAATATTTCCGGCTCCCTCGAATATCCAGAGAAGTACCGACCCATCCCGCGCCTGGTCTACATCGACACCGATCCGGTAGTTACCCAGGCCAAGATCGCTACCGCCGAAGACGGCCCGGTGCGCAGGCGCGCCGATGCTCACGACGTGCACTTCAGCTTCGGGGAGCGGCTCTGGGCAACCATGCCGGGGACCCGACACCGGTGGCGGCCGACCCGCCAGCCCATCGTTCTCTCCGAGTGGCCGCCCTCTGGGGGCGCTCGCGAGGTCTTTACCACTGTCATGAGTTGGACGAGCTACGCACCGGCACGTTACGGCAGCGACTCCTACGGGCAGAAGGACGTGGAGTTCAAGCGCTTTCTCGAGCTACCGCAAAAGGTCGATCCCCTGGCGATGGAGGTGGCGCTGGGATCGACCCGGCATCAAGACTGGGAAACCGAGGACCAGTCGACCCCTCGCCGCGCATCGGCACGAGAGAACGAACGCTGGACTCCACGAGACCTGCTCGGCAACGCCGGCTGGAACGTCGTCGACGCCTTTGAGAGATGCGGTGATCCGGACCGGTATCGCTGGTACATCCAGTCTTCGCGAGCCGAGTGGACTGTTGCCAAGCACGCCTACGTCCGGGGTCGGCCCGGCTGGTTCAGCGAGCGGAGTGCCTGCTATCTGGCGAGCGGGCGGCCCGTCGTAGTCCAGGACACCGGCTTCGCAGGTGTGCTGCCGGCGGGCGAGGGCATCTTGGCGTTCCAAACTCTGGACGAGGCGGTGGATGCCGTGCGGGAAGTCGACTCCGACTACGCCCGGCACTCCCAGGCCGCCAGGTCGATTGCAGAGGAATTCTTCGACTCGGACCGGGTGCTGCCCCGGTTGCTCGAAGAGGCCATGGGCGGCGCCGGGCAGCTTCCCGACGCGTCGAGCTGCGATGGGCAGCCGCCGACGGCATTCCCGGGCAACTGACTCAACGCCGTAGGCCCGGGGACATGGCGCCGGGGCCGACTCCTCGGGGGGTTGGGGTAGCACCACCGCTGATGCGGTAAGGTCGCCGTAGCTGAACGCGTAGAGTGTCAAGGGACCGGGGACGAGGCCAGGCGGGCAATGGGAAGCGGTGCCGACCGGGAGGTCAGAGAGGGCGATCGGAAGATCCCGTTTGATCGCCCGCGTGCCGTCGGCAAGTTCTTGGCGATGCGGGGCGAGAAGCTCTACGTGCGCGGAGTCACCTACGGCGGGTTCCGGTCCCCCAATGGGTACGAGTTCCCTCCACCAGACGTGGTCGAGAGGGATTTCGCCCACATGGCCGCCCGTGGGGTCAACGCGGTCCGGACTCACAGAGTCCCAGCTCGGAGCCTCCTCGACACCGCCGCGGATCACGGCTTGTACGTCATGGTGGGACTGGCGACGGATCAGCTCATCGGCGAGTCCATCGACTTACGACGATCATCGGGAATCGAGGCCGTCATCCGCCGCGGGGTTCGACATTGTGCTGGACACCCCGCCCTGCTCTGCTACTCGGTCGCCAACGAAATCCCGGCACAGGTCGTCCGCTGGCACGGTCGCCGACGGACGGAGCGTTTGCTGGCCCGCCTGTACGACGCGGCCAAATCCGAAGATCCGGACGGCCTCGTCACGTACGCCAACCACCCGTCGGCCGAAGACCTCGTCCTCGACTTTCTCGATCTCCTGTGCTTCAGCGTGCTCCCGGAGCCGCCTGCGAGCCTCTCGGTTCACCTGGCCCGGCTCCAAACCCTGGCAGGCAACAGCCCTCTGCTCATCGGCGCGGTCGGCGTCGATGCCAAAAGCCGCGGTGAAGACTCCCAAGCACATGTCCTGGCTCGACACATCGGCACCATCTTCGAGTCGGGCTGCGCCGGAGCGTTTGCCCACACCTGGACCGACGACAACGGCATGGTCACCGACCAGTCTCACGACGGCCGGTTCGGCCTCACCCGCCCTGACCGCACCGAGAAACCGGCTTTGGTCGCCCTGCACCCGCTCTTTGCGAAGGCGCCCTTCGCCAGCAGACGCACCTGGCCGCGGATCTCGATAGTCGTGTGCAGCTACAACGGCGGCTCCCGCATCAGGGAGTGCCTCGAGGGGATCGCCGGACTCGACTATCCGGACTACGAGACGATCGTCGTCGACGACGGCTCGACGGACGACACGGCGGTGATCGTCCGACAATTCGACGGCGTCAACCTGATCAGAACCCAGCACGGCGGCCTCGGGCGAGCGCGCAACGCCGGCCTCCAGGCGGCGACCGGCGAAATCATCGCCTACATCGACGACGATGCCTACCCCGACCCCCACTGGCTGGCGTACATTGCCCACACGTTCGGCAGCACCCCACACGCCGGCGTGGGCGGCCCGAGTATTGCTCCGGCGGACGGCCGGGTGATGTCGCAGTGCGTCGCCAACTCGCCGGGCAACCCTGTACCCGTCCTCCTGTCCGATGGAGAGGCGGAACATCTCGCCGGCTGCAACATGGCCTTCCGCAGATCCATTCTCGAGGAGATCGGTGGCTTCGACGAGCACTTCCGTTCTGCCGGCGACGACGTCGACGCTTGCCGGCGGATACGCGAGCGCGGTCGGACGCTCGGCTTCAACCCGGCCGCCTTGGTGTGGCACCACCCTCGGCCGACGATACGCTCGTACTGGCGACAGCAATTCGGATACGGCTCGGCCGAGGCCTTGCTCGAGGCGAAGTGGCTCGGGAAGTACAGCGTCCCGAGTCGGGGCGGGCCGGGCGGGCCCGTGTACGGCATGATGTCGACGCCGATCCTGCGCCCGACCGGGCGCGTTCACGGCGCCGTCCCGAGATCGGAGCAATACCAGGCTATCTACGAGCCGGGGTCGGGTTTCATCCGGTCCCTTCCTCGGATGCCCCAGTTCTTCCTCTTGATCTTGACCCTTGCCGGACTCTCGTTGCTGGGCCTGCTCTGGGCACCCTTGCTGATCGTCACTCCGCTGCTGGCGTTGGCCGCGGGGGCGGCGGCGGTGCAGGCCATAAGCGGCGCCCAGCGAGCACGCTTCACCGGGCCGCCGCGGTCTCGACTCGGGCGGGCCCGCCTTCGCCTGATCGTGGCGATCCTTCACATACTCCAGCCGCTGGCACGGCTCGGCGGACGGCTGTCATCGGGCCTGATGTCCGAGCGCGGTACGGGCACGAATGGGTGGAAGCTGCCCCGGCCGAAACGAGGGGCGTACTGGACGGAGCATGGCCGGGGCCACGACGAATGGCTCTACGGCATCGAAGCATCGCTGACGACGTTGGGAGTCACAGCGTTGCGCGGAGGACCGTTTGCCCGTTTCGACCTCGAAGTGAGGGGCGGGAGGTTTGGGTCTTGCCGGTTGCGCATGGCCGTCGAGGAGCATGGATCCGGCAAGCAGCTCGTACGGATACGTTCCTGGCCCCGATGGCCGTGGTTGTGGATGGCAGTGACCCTGCTGACGGCGGTCCTTGCTGTGGGCGCTGCCTCGAGCCGGGCGTGGGTAGTGGTCGCTCTCCTCGGGGGGTCGAGCGCGGTACTGGCGTGGCGGGCGCTCCACGACTGCGCTGTGGCAACGGCCGCTATCTGTCAGGCTGTAGCCGAAGGAGTGGCCGCTGTCGTAGAGCCCACCGAGCAGACAGAGTGAGGGCATCGATGTCGTCCGTTTCTCCATACAGCGACCTGGGCCTCTTCAGACGTCTGCTCGACCTGGCGAGGCCGTACCGGCTGCCCATCGCCGGGATCTTCCTGATTGGGCTGCTTTCGACCCCGTTGGCTCTGCTGGCGCCGGTCCCGTTGGCGATCGCCGTCGACAGTGTTCTGGGCCCCCACCCGTTGCCGGGAGTCCTCGACAGTCTTGTCCCCGACGGCGCCTCCGACACGGTCCTGCTCTTGGTGGCTGTGACGCTCCTCCTGGTGGTGGCAGTGCTGACCCAGTTGCAGGAATACGCCGCCCCTGTGCTCAGCACCTGGACCGGCGAGAAGCTCGTCTTGGACTTTCGCTCCCGGCTCTTCCGCCATCTGCAAAGGCTGTCTTTCTCCTATGCAGACCAGAAGGGTGTGGCGGATCTGTTGTTCAGGCTGCAATACGACGCACCCTCGATCCAGCGCGTCGTCATCGACGGCGTGATTCCGTTCTTCACCGCCGGGGTCATGGTTGCTGCGATGATTTTCGTGACGGCTCGTATCGACTGGCAGCTTTCCCTGGTCGCAATGGCGGTCGCCCCGGCATTGTTCACTTCGCTGGCGCTGTGGCGGCCACGCATCCGGCGCCGTTCCCGAGAGGTGAAGGACCTCGACAGCGCTGCCTTCTCGGTCGTCCAGGAGGTCCTCTCGGCCCTGCGTGTGGTCAAGGCCTTCGGTCAGGAAGACAGGGAGCAGGGACGCTTCGAGGATCGCTCGCTGGCCGGGCTGCGGGGGCGGGTCCGGTTGCTGCTGGCCGAAGGGGCCTTCGGCCTGGTGGTCACCCTCATCATGGCCGGGGGAACGTCCGCCGTTCTTTACATCGGAGTCCGGCACGTCGAGTCCGGTGTGATCACGCTCGGCGAACTACTACTCATCCTGGGCTACCTGGCCCAGCTGTACTCCCCGCTCAAGACGATGAGCCGCAAGGCGGCCGGCCTGCAGAATGCCCTGGCGGGCGCCGAGCGGGCCTTCCTACTCTTCGATGAGGCCCCCGACGTCGCCGAACGACCGAATGCCAGAGCGTTGAAGCGGTCCCAGGGGGCAGTCGTCTTCCGCAATGTCGACTTCTCCTATCACGGGGGCAACATCGTGCTCCACCGCGTGAACCTCGAGGTAGAGCCGGGGGCGACCGTAGGCATCAGCGGCGCGACCGGTGCAGGCAAGACGACCCTCGTGAGCCTGCTGATGCGCTTCTACGACCCCACCGCCGGCGCGATCCTCCTCGACGGCGTCGATCTCAGAGATTATCGGCTGGCCGACCTGCGCCACCAGTACGCAATCGTGCTCCAGGACCCCATCCTGTTCTCGGCGAGCATCGCCGAGAACATCGCCTATGCCCGCCCCGAGGCACGTGACGAAGAGGTCGTCGCCGCGGCCAGTGCCGCCGGGATCCACAACTTCATCACCAGCCTGCCGCGCGGCTATGAAACACCGGTAGGTGACCGTGGCGTGCTGCTTTCCGGCGGAGAGCGCCAGCGCATCGCCCTCGCTCGGGCGTTCCTGAAGGATGCACCGCTGCTGGTGCTGGATGAGCCGACCAGCTCGGTGGACGTGGGGACCGAGGCCACGATCATCGAGGCGCTACGGGACTTGAGCGCCGGCCGAACCACGTTCTTGATCGCCCATCGCCTCAGCACACTCGAACTGTGCGACACGGTCATCCGGGTCGAGGACGGCCATGTCGTGGAGGCGGCCGTTGGGAGGGAGGTCCACACCGAGCCGCCGGCAACTGCCGGCCTTGGTCGGGGCAACGGCGGTGGTCTGGAGAAACAAGGTGAGCCGGTCACAACGGTTGTTCGAGTGCTCGGATCCAAAGCCCGTCGCGACGGCGGAGATGGGTCGAGGCGGCAGCAACGCACGGTGAAGGGCGGCAACGAGCGAAGGGATTGGAGCGACCTTCACGGAATCCTGGCAAGGATCCCCGAGGGCCGCTGGACCACGTACGGCGATCTGGCCACCGTGATCGATTCTCGCCCGAGCCCAGTCGGTGCCCACCTCCGCAATCACGATGGTTGTCCCAACCCACATCGAGTCCTGGATCGATTCGGGCGAGCGGTCTCCGGCCCGTCAAACGAGGGGACCGATCCAGCGGAGATACTCGAGGGAGAGGGCGTCCATTTTGGAGAGGACGGCCGAGCAGATCCCGAACAACGGCTCGGAGCTCGTGCACTCCGGTCGCTGTTGCCCGGCTAGTCGAGGCAATGCAGCCACGACCCCTGCTCCAGCCGGCGCCGATGCACGATCCGAGGGCCGGCATCATCGGGCAACACCTGGAGCCGGGGAGGGGACTCGAACCCCTGACCTGCTCATTACGAGTGAGCTGCTCTGCCGTCTGAGCTACCCCGGCCGACGCCCCGGATGGTACCGCCCGCCGAAGAAGTCGCCGGAGCAACGTCCGGCGCGGCCGGTCAGCTGGCGGCCACGTCCTGGAGTGTCGGCTCCAATCGCCTCATCTCCCTTTCGAGCACCGACCATGCCTCTTCGATCTGGTCCCACCGGCCCAGTCGGGCGACCCGATCCAGCTCCGAGGCGGCGAGGTAGGCGGCATCGGCCCCCAGGTTTCCGAGCTCGCCCTTGAGCTTGTGAGCGTGTCGCTGGACTGCCTTGGCGTTGCGATCGTCGACGCCCTGGGCGATCTCTGCCAGCTGACCCGGGCAGTCCTTGAGGAAGGCCTCCAGAATTCCGGCGAGGAGCTCGCGGTCGTTGCCAAACAGCTCGAGGGCGGTCTCGCTGTTGAAGACCGGCGGCGATTCGGTACTCGGTCCTTCGTGGACCTCCCCTGCCGATCCCAGGATCGCCAGGAGCTCCTGAATCCGGAGGGGCTTTGTCAGGTATTCGTCCATGCCGGCCCCGATACACCGTTCCCGATCTCCACGCAGGGCATGGGCCGTCAGCGCCACGATCGGGATGTGCTCGCCCCTGCCCTGTTCCCGGCGCCTGATCTCCTGAGTCGCCTCGAGCCCGTCCATGCGGGGCATCTGGATGTCCATGAGGACGATGTCGTAGCGGCCTCGGCTCCATGCCTCCACGGCGTCGAACCCGTCTTCGGCAGAGTCGACTTCGTAGCCGTGGCGCTCGAGGAGCTTTTGGACGATGAGGCGGTTGGTCGGGCTGTCCTCGGCAACGAGCACTCTCTTGATCTGCCGGAGCTCCCGAACAGAATGCTTGGTCACCAGTTCCCCATCGGCGCCGGCCGGCTTGGCGGCGACCAGCCGAATGGCTTCGGCCAGGCTGCTGCGGTCGATGGGTTTGGTCAGATAGGCGGCCAGGTTCAACTCCCGGGCCCGGGCCGCATCCCCCCGTTGGCCCTGCGGCGTCAGCAAGACCAGCTTCGTTCCGGCGAGATGACCTGTTTCGCTCAGTCTCTGGGCCGCACCCAGGCCTTCTCTCACGTCCACGATGGCGAGCGCGAAAGGCTCGTTCTCGTTCCTGGCTCGCGACAGAGCGGTCAACGCATCCCCGAGAGTCGGGACTTTGAGCGACTGAATACCGAGGTCGCTCAAGACGGCGTCGAGCTTGTCGAGAGATGTTCCGGTGTCCGCCACCACCACGGCCGAAAGAGACTCGAGCGGTCGGGCCTCTACCCGAGCCGGGGCGGGCCGCACCTCGGTTCCAAACTCACCGGTGAAATGGAACGTGCTTCCTCGACCCGGTACGGAGTCGACCCAGATCGCGCCCCCCATGAGGCCGGCCAGTCGCGAGGCGATGGCCAGCCCGGCTCCCGATCCCCCGTGCTCTCGAGTCAGCGAACCATCCGCCTGGCTGAACGCTCCAAAGATGTTGTCTTGCGCGTGAGGAGCGATCCCGATGCCGGTGTCCTGCACCTCGGTGTGCACGACCACCCGCCCGGCATCGACCGAGTCGATTCCCACCCTCACCCAGACGTAGCCCTCGTGGGTGAACTTGACGGCATTGGAGACGAGGGTGGTGACGATCTGCCGAAACCGACCCGGGTCCCCGACCAGCACCTCGGGCGTCGCTGAGGCCACGTAGAGATCGAGGCGCAGGCCCTTGGCGTCAGCCTTCGGGCGGTGGTGTTCGAAGATGTCGGCGAGTGTGTCCCTCACCTTGAAGGGGGCGCGTTCGATCTCGATCTTCCCGGCCTCTATCCACGACAGGTCGAGGAGGTCGTTGATGAGGGCCAGCAGAGATCGTCCCGACGAATGGATCACCTGGGCATAGTCCCTGTGCTCTTCCGACAAGTCGGAGTCGAGCATCAGTTCGGCCATGCCGAGAATTCCGTTCATCGGCGTCCGCACCTCGTGGCTCATATTGCGCAGGAAGTCGCTCTTCGCCCTGGCAGCGGCGCGCGCTCCCCGGCTTGCTTTCTCTA
Organism: uncultured Acidimicrobiia bacterium; assembly: GCA_964347285.1. GTDB lineage: Bacteria > Actinomycetota > Acidimicrobiia > Spongiisociales > JAOTWH01 > CAYFYE01. The sequence goes on along the minus strand of CAYFYE010000005.1, from coordinate 14,931 downwards.
GTCGATTCAGGGTCCGGGCGTTGGCCTGGAGCAGCGCCAGCAGGAATCCGGCGAAGGCGATGTAGCTGGGGATGGCGAGCGTGAGTATCTGGGCGGCGCGCCACGCCGGGCCGTCCTGGAGGGCCGGCAGGACGGCGGCCGCCGCGGTCCACAGGGCGGCGTACCCGATCAGTCGTACGGCGGTGTGCCGCGTTTCGAACAACAACGCCGTGGTAGCTGCGTAGGCAAACGGCAGGCCCACCACGACCGCAGGTGGCTGGGCAATCATGGCGGCGATGCCGAGTGCGGCCAGATCGATGAGCAGAGAATGGAGGGCCGCCCCGGGACGCTTGAGGCGCCATGCGGCATCCGGGACAACGGCCAAGATCGCCAGGCCAGCGGCGATGCCCTCCGTCCACCCCCAGACCACGCCAAGGCCGATCGACCCGGCGGACAGTGACAGGGCCCCGACCAGACGGGCCAAATGCCAGGTGTGAGCGAGGTCGCCGGCCCAGTCTGCCTCCCGACCCTGCTGGACGGCGGTGCCGAGCGCGTCGCCGGTGAGCGCGTCGGCGGGTTCGCGGCGATCCCAACGCATCAGGCACTTGGCATCGGCACGAACCGGGCGCTACCTGAGCGTGGCCGGTGCCGGCCCTGCCCAGTGACGCTGCGTGGCCGGTGGCAATGATGCCCCCGAATCCCGGGCCCCGGTACCATGGATCGCTCCCGTAAGGTGGGAGCAAATGGCGGACCAAGCCGACTTCGAGCGGGATGCGCTCCCGTTCGCCCCCCAGCTGTACTCGGCGGCGTTGCGGATGACCCGCAACCCGGCCGACGCGGAGGACGTGCTCCAGGAAACGTTCCTCAAGGCTTATCGCTCCTACGACACCTTCGAGGCGGGAACGAACCTCAAGGCGTGGCTGTATCGCATCCTCACCAACACGTATATCAACCGCTACCGCAAGCAGCAGCGCCGACCCAGCGAAGTGGAGCTGGGTGAGCTCGAGGACTTCTACCTCTACAAGCGGATGGGTGAACCGGGCGGGGGTGGGGCGGCTCCCAGCGCCGAGAACGAGGTGCTGGCCCAGATCGTTGACTCCGACATACGGGACGCCTTGGAAGCGTTGCCCGATCACTTCCGGCTCCCGGTGCTTCTGGCCGACGTCGAGGGGTTCTCCTACAAGGAGATTGCCGAGATGCTCGACATACCGATCGGCACCGTCATGTCGCGCTTGCATCGGGGAAGAAAGGGCCTTCAGAAGCGGTTGTGGGATTTTGCAAGGGAACGAGGAATGGCCGGACCTTCGACATGAAGCGAGCGTGCGCCAAAGCGACGGAACAGGTGTACCTGTATCTCGACGACGAGATGTCGCGGTGGCGCTATTGGCAGGTGCAGCGGCACCTCCGCAAGTGCCCACCCTGCTGCTCGAAGTTCGATTTCGAGGCCGAGTTCAAGAGGTTGGTCAGACGCAAGGCCATCGAGCCTCCGCCGCCGGAACTCATGATGCGCCTTCGTGCGTTCTTGAGGGAACACGGCGTTGCGGACCCCGGTGGACCCAGTGCCGAGTTTGATCCTCCCGGAAAGGATTTGCCATGACCGAAAACGTTCTCAAGGGGAATCGCATCAGGGGCCGTCTCCGCGCCCCCAAGGTCAACGACGCGGTTCGAGTGTGCGCCGATGAGCACTGCAGCACGGTCCTGTCGCGATACAACCGACGGGAGTTCTGTTACGCGCATGCGCCCACCCGCTTTCCGCGACTCCGGGGAAGGATCGTCCCCGAGACCTGATTTTGGGGCGGCCGTCGCTCGCGGCCGGCGGGGTTAACCTCTGCCCTGTGAGGCTCTCTTCGGTTGCGCTCAGCCTCGGCATCGTCGTCGGCCTGCTGGCCATCCCCGTCGCGGTGTCGCCCCCTACAGGCCTTTCCCTCGCCCAAGCGCAGGAGCCGGTTTTGGAAGCTCCGCCCGCCGAGGAGGAGGCCGGCGATGACGCCTGGACGTTTCGATTTCTGGTCCCCACCGCCATCGTTCTCAGCACAATCGTCGTAGTGGTTGTGGTGATCCTCTACGGCGTTCGGGTACGGGGCCGCTATCGGGTCAAGCAATGACGACGGTGCGGTGGCCGCTGGCCTCCCGGATGGCGGCTCGGGTGGCCGGCACCTACCCGCTCGAAGGCACCTACCACGAGGCACTGTTCGCCCGCCAAGCCCCCGGGCTGGTGGAACGGGCCGCCGGGCTCGTCGAGGAGGAAACCCGCCTCGCTGGGCCCGGCATGCCGGAGGTCGCGGTGGTGACCCGGCGGCAATGGGCTGAGAGCAACATCGCCGTCTTCTCCAAGCTTCTGGCTCCGGCCGAGGCCAAGCTCAGCGAACGCAGCTCCGGGCTCAGTCGGGCCTTGGGGGGCCGACTCGTCGCCGCCGAGCTGGGAGCCCTCCTCGGCATGCTGTCGCGCCGGGTGCTCGGTCAGTACGAGATGGTGCTGCCCACCAGCAACGGGAATGGGGGAGACGTCGTGTACTTCGTGGGTGCCAACGTATTCTGGATGGAGCGGCTCCACGAGTTCCGCCCTGCCCAGTTCCGCTTCTGGGTGGCCCTTCACGAGTGCACCCACCGCCTGCAGTTCGCCGGAGTCCCCTGGATGCGCGATTACTTCCTCGGACTCGTTCACGAGCTCGTCGAGTCGGCCACGCCCGAGCCGGGGCGAATGGCGCGGGCCGCCGCCGAGCTGCGTCAGGCGGCTTCGGCTGGTGAACCGATGATCGGCGAGGCGGGGCTCATGGGCCTGTTCGCCACCGAGCAACAGCGGGATCTCATCGATCGGGTTCAGGCACTCATGTCCCTTCTGGAGGGTCATGGCCACGTGATCATGGACCGCATCGGGGCCCGGGAGCTGCCGGCGCAACGCCGGATGTCGGCGGCCCTACGGCAGCGCCGCCAGGATCCGAGGACACGCGCCTTCTTCCGGCTGGTGGGGCTTGAGATGAAGTTCCGGCAATATGAGATGGGCGAGAAGTTCGTACTGGGCGTCGAGCGGGAGGCCGGCTTCGAGATGCTCGACCGGGCCTGGTCGCGACCGGAGGCGCTGCCGACTCTCGACGAGATCAAAGAGCCGGTCCGATGGCTGCAGCGGGTGGCCTGAGCGGAGGCCGGGGCGGCGCAGCCCTCCGGGTACTCACCGAGTCGCGGATCCGGCTTCCTCGAGGTCCGCGCGTGATCGCTCTCAGCGGGGGCGCCGATAGCGCCGTGTGCGCTTGGGCGGCGATCGAGGAAGGTTCGCATCCGGTGCGGGCGGTGTTCGTCAACCACGGCTTGCCTGCGAGCGACCTCATGGCCGAAGCGGCCCGTCGAGTGGCCCGGCATCTCCGCCTCGTCCTCGACGAGGTGACCGTCGAAGTCCCGGCCGGCCCTTCGCCTGAGGGCCAGGCGCGACGGGCCCGGCTTGCCGCCCTCGAGGAGGCCATCAAGCCCGACGAGTGGATACTCACCGGGCACACCGCTGACGACCGGGCGGAGACGGTCCTTGCCAACCTCCTGCGCGGGGCCGGTGCCGAAGGACTGGCCGGCATCCCTCGCAGCCGCGACCGTTGGGTGCGCCCGCTGCTGGGCGTGCCTCGGGCCGAAGTGCGGAGGGCCGCCGAGGAGCTTGCCCTTCCCTACGCCGACGACCCCGCCAACGCCTCGGTCGAGCCGCTCCGCAACCGCCTGCGAAACCGGCTCATTCCTACTCTCGAATCCGAGTACAACCCGGCCATTCGGGAGGCGCTGGGCCGGGCTGCCGAAGTCCTCGCGGCCGACAATGCCGTCCTCGAGGAGGCGGCCGCTCGTGTGCCCTTGCGCATCGGCGATGGTTGGGTGAAACTGCCAGCTGCCCTCCTCGCCTCGTTGTCGGTGCCGGTGGCGGCCCGAGCGGTGCGTCGGGCGCTCCGCGGCGTACGGGGACCGCATGCCGGGAGCGCAGAGGAGGTGGGCAAGGTACTGGCGGCGAGCCGGGGAGGGCCTGCCGCTACGCTCGGTTCGGGTCTCGAAGTGCTGAGGGAGGGTCCCTGGGTGGTGTTGGCCGCGCCGGTTCGACAGCCCCCTCCGGCCGTGCCGGTACCGATCCCCGGCGCGGTCGATTTCTGGATGGGGCATCTCACCGTCGAAGTGGCGGAGTCGGCTCCCCGTCCCCGTTTCCTCGGAACTCAAACGACGGTGCTCGACGCTTCGGCCTTCGGAACCGAGGCGCAGCTGCGATCGGCCGCGCAAGGGGAACGGGTGGCGCTGGCCGACGGCGCCAAGAAAGCCCGCACGGCGATGGCTGAGGCCGGGGTACCGCCCCGACTTCGAGCCCGTTGGCCGGTCCTCGCCGTTGCTGGCAAGATCGTGTGGGTGGTGGGGGTACGGCCCGCCGCTTGGGCGCTGCCGGGCACGGCGACCGAGCGGTTCTGCGTCCTGAAGGCCCGGCTGGAGGAACGGTGAAGGTCGGCAAGGTCCTACTGACGGCCCAGGAGATCGACGCCAAGCTCGATGAGATGGGCGCCGCCATCACCACCGACTACCAGGGGAAGAGCCCTCTGCTGGTGGGGATCCTCAAAGGAGCCTTCATGGTCATGGCCGACCTGGCCCGCCGTATCGACCTGCCGGTCGAGTTCGATTTCATGGCGGTGTCTTCCTATGGGGCTGCCACCGAAACCTCGGGCGTGGTGCGCCTCCTCAAGGACCTCGATCAGCAGATCGAAGGCCGCCACGTCATCATCGTCGAAGACATCATCGACTCCGGCCTCACGCTCAACTACCTGATGCGGAGTCTCCGGGCCCGCCGTCCCGCCTCGCTGGCCTTGGCCGCCCTCTTGGTCAAGGAGGGCCTGCAGAGGGTGGATATCGAGGTGAACTACCCCGGCTTTCGGATCCCTCCCGATTTCGTGGTCGGTTTCGGCCTCGACTACGAAGGGCACTACCGGAATCTACCGTACGTGGCTGTGCTGGAGGAGCACCTCCACTCCGGGTAGTTCTTGAGATGATCTGGCCCCTGCCCGATAACCAGCGGGTGGCCCAAACTCCACTGACATTGCCCACTGGTAGGCATACCATGGGGGTAGAGACCGGCGTTGAGCCGGAATATCCGAGGACGGCGCCGGTACCACGGCGCCCGGAGGAGTGATCGGTGAGCCGAACGGCCCGAACGATCCTGGTATACGCGGTCGTCATCGCGATCGTCGTGATGGTGGTCAACGCGTTCGTCAGCACGGCGACCGAGCCGCAGCAGCTGACGCTGAACGAGCTCGAGGACAAGATCGCCGCGGGCCAGGTCGCCTCGGTCACCATCAAGCAGAAGTCCAATGTTGTCGAGGGTGAGCTCACCTCGACCGGGGCCGCCCCCGGGGCCGACCCCCGCTTCGAAGCCTCTTACCCGGAGGAATACGAAGACGAGCTGACCCAGCAGCTTCTCGACTCGGGGGTGGACACCGAGACCGACGCCGAGAATCCATCGATATTCCAGTGGTTTCTCACCACGATCCTCCCCTATGTCCTCATCTTCGGGATCTTCATCTTCATCCTGCTCCAGCTCCAGGGCGGCGGGAATCGAGTGATGTCGTTCGGGAAGGCGAAGGCCAAGCAGGTCACCCGTGACCAGCCCAAGGTCACCTTCAAGGACGTGGCCGGGTTGGACGAGGCGGTGGAAGAGCTGCAGGAGATCAAGGAGTTCCTGGCGGCGCCGCAGAAGTTCCGCGCCATCGGCGCCAAGATCCCCAAGGGGGTCCTGCTCTATGGCCCGCCCGGGACCGGCAAGACTCTCCTTGCCCGGGCCGTCGCCGGAGAGGCCGGCGTGCCCTTCTTCACAATCAGCGGCTCCGATTTCGTCGAGATGTTCGTTGGGGTCGGCGCCTCGCGGGTGCGCGACCTCTTCGAGCAGGCCAAGGCAGCGGCGCCTGCCATCGTGTTCATCGACGAGATCGATGCTGTGGGCCGCCACCGGGGCGCCGGCCTGGGTGGTGGCCATGATGA
>CAYFYE010000005.1:0-8960 GCA_964347285.1 uncultured Acidimicrobiia bacterium | reverse complement strand
CTCAACCAGCTCCTCGTCGAGATGGACGGTTTCGACATCAACAAGGGCGTCATCCTGGTCGCCGCCACTAACCGTCCCGACATCCTCGACCCGGCCCTGCTCCGGCCGGGCCGGTTCGACCGGCAGGTGGTCGTCGATCGACCCGATCTGAACGGGCGCCGGGAGATCCTCGAGGTCCACGCTCGCGGCAAGCCGCTGGCCGACGATGTCGATCTCGACGTGCTGGCCCGACAGACCCCGGGCTTCACCGGTGCCGATCTCGCCAACCTCATCAACGAGGGCGCCCTCCTGGCGGCTCGACGGGGGCACGAGCAGGTTCACCAGGAGCAGCTCGAGGAGTCCATCGAACGGGTCATGGCCGGGCCGGAGCGCAAGAGTCGGGTGATGTCGGAGGAGGAGAAACAGATCACCGCCTACCACGAGGGCGGCCACGCCCTGGTTGGGTTTGCCCTGCCGGCTTCCGACCCCATCCACAAGGTGTCGATCATCCCCAGGGGGCGGGCGTTGGGCTACACGCTGGCGCTCCCCCTCCAGGACAAGTATCACATTCGCCGCTCCGAGCTCGTGGACCAACTGGCCATGCTCCTGGGAGGCCGTACCGCCGAAGAACTGATCTTCGCCGATCCGACCACCGGCGCCTCCAACGACATCGAGAAGGCCACCGAGATTGCCCGGAAGATGGTTATGGAGTACGGGATGAGCGACAAGCTCGGTCCGCTGCGCTATGGAAGCCCGGAGGCCGAGGTGTTCTTGGGGCGGGACTACACGCGCGGTCAGGACTACTCCGACGACGTGGCCTCCCGCATCGATGATGAGGTTCGCGCCCTCATCAACCAGGCTCATGAGGAAGCCCGCGAGATCATCACGGCCCATCGTGACGCCCTCAAACGGATTGCCGAGGTGCTCGTGGAGAAGGAGACCATCGATCAAAAGGAGGTCGAGCAGATCTTCTTCGATGTGCCCAAGTGGGAGCACGACCTCGAGGGGTCGGGCCGAATTCGGGCCCCCCGCCGCCCCACCGAACCGCGGGAGGGAGTGGCCGCCGCCAGCACTGTCGAGGGCACTTAGTAGCTCGATTTCGCGATGAGATCCTTCACGCCAGTGGAGTGGCGGCTGCGGACCCGAACGCTCTCCACTTCCGAACACAGTCTTGTAATGGCGATCCTCAACGTGACCCCGGACTCCTTCTCGGACGGCGGTGCGTTCCTGGACACCGATCGGGCCGTCGATCGAGGCTTGGAGGCTTGGCGCCAGGGTGCCGACCTAGTCGACGTAGGGGGCGAATCGACCCGCCCGGGGGCCGCAGCGGTGACCGCCTCCGAAGAGCTGAGGCGAGTCTTGCCGGTGGTGGAGCGGCTCCATGCCCAGGGCGTCGCAGTCTCTATCGATACCTCCAAGGCCGAGGTGGCGGCGGCGGCGCTCGAAGCCGGAGCCGAATCCGTCAACGACGTCACCGCGCTTGGCGATCCCGAGATGGCTGCAGTCGTGGCCGAGGCGGGGGCCGGATTGCTGCTCATGCACATGCAGGGAACGCCACGCACCATGCAGGATGACCCCCACTACGAGGATGTGGTGACCGAGGTACGCGACTTCCTGACGGAACGGGCCGCGTGTGCCCAACGGGCAGGCGTTGAGCCCGGCCACATCTGCATCGACCCCGGGATCGGGTTCGGTAAGGACCTCGGGCACAACCTGGACTTGCTGGCCCACCTGGGTGATCTAGTAGAAACTGGGTTGCCGGTGCTGGTGGGGACTTCCCGCAAGAGCTTCTTGGGCCGAATGCTGGGCATCGAGGATCCCCGGGCGCGAGACGTGGCTACCGCCGCCACCGTTGCTCTGGCCATTTCCGCCGGGGCGGCCGCAGTACGAGTACATGACGTGGCAACAGCGCTACAGATAGCGCGCGTGACCGACGCTATCGTGCGCTCTATCTGAGAAGAGGCGACCATGACGGGCCTCGAGCCCCGTGAATTCGTCTGGGTGATCACCGGCCGATTGGCGGTGTCGGAGCGGATCGGAGGCTATGGCTTCCAGCATCGGCGGGTACGACGCGCCGAGGAGATCACCTGGATCAAGCGCGAAGGCGTGACCGCGGTGCTTTCCCTCCTCGAAGGCAATCACAACCTCCAGGCCTACGAGGAGGCCGGCTTGCGGACCTTTCACGAGCCGCTGGCGGGGGAGATCGAGGACGAGGACATCCAGCGGGTGTTCCGGGCGATCCATGAGGCCCTGTCTCATCCCGAGATCGTGCTGCTGGTTCATCGCGACATCGTCGACGACACGGTGGCGGGACTCTTGGGCGGCTACCTGGTCTTTTCGGGAAAGATCGATGATCCGATCGTGGCCACCTCGGTGATCCAGGAGATCCTGGGCCGACCGCTGGGGCCGGAGGGTCGAAGCCTCATCCCGAACCCGGCCGGCAAGTAGCCTTGACCGAGGCTTACATCGGGCTCGGTTCCAACCTCGGGGATCGCGATCGCCATCTCGACCAGGCTCTGGAAGGCCTGGAGGCACTGGGGACGGTGGTGGCGACCTCATCCGTCTACGAAACCGCCCCCATCGGAGGGCCTCCGCAGGATCCCTTTCTGAACATGGTTGCGGTGCTGGAGACCGAGTTGGCCCCTCGCCCGTTGCTCGACGGAATGCTCGCCATCGAGGAGCGGTCCGGGCGGGTGCGGGGTGAGCGGATGGGACCGCGCTCGCTCGACCTCGATCTCTTGCTGCACGGGGAAGAGGAGATCGATGAACCCGGGTTACGTCTGCCTCACCCCCGCCTGGCGGTACGCCGTTTCGTGTTGGAGCCACTGCTGGAGGTGCGGCCCCGGGCCAAGCTACCCGACGGGACCAAGCTCAAATCGTTCCTGGCGGAGGTGCAGCACCAGGAGGTGCGGCGCCGAGGGCGGTTGCCACGACGCCCGCCCTGAGCGGCCGGCGGCGACGAGGGCGACGAGGCGGTCGCAACTCCCTAACCTCCACTGTGGTCGTGTACCTCGTGACGCGAACCGGAGGAAACTCGAGATGACCGAAGCCATCGTGGTGGGGCCCGGCCGGGCCGGGACGGCTGTTGCGCTGGCGATGGGGAGGTCGGGGCACACGATCACCGGTGTGCTGGCTCGCCGTGCCGAGGCGGCTGGAGCGGCCGCCGACGTGCTCCACTCCACCCCGCTGACGTGGGACCGTCCCCTGCCACAGGCCCAGCTCATGATGATCGCGGTGCGCGACGATGCCATCGAGGAGGTGGCTGCCCGCCTTTCTCCCCTCGCCGGTGCGGTCGAGGCCGCAGTACACCTCAGCGGGCTGGCCACGCTCGAGCCGCTGGACGGGTTGGCACAGAATGGCCTGGCCACCGGCAGCTTCCATCCTCTCCAGACCTTCCCCGATGCAGAAGTAGGGGCGGCCCGTATCCCTGGGGCCTGGATAGCCGTAGATGCCGATCAGGACGGCTTGCGAAGTTCGCTTCGCGAGCTGGCGCGTTCCATCGGAGCCGTTCCCTTCGACGTCGCCGCCGAAGCCCGTCCCCTGTATCACGCTGCCGCCGCGGCCGCCGCCAACTTCCCGCTGGCGGCGCTGGCCATGGCCGAGGACCTGTTTGCGGCCGCCGGTGTGCCGTTCGAGGCGGCCGGACCTTTGGTGCGGGCCGTCGTTGACAATGCGCTGACGATGAGCCCGCGCCGGGCCCTCACCGGCCCGGTGGCTCGCGGCGACTTCCGAACCGTTGCTGCCCAGTTGGAAGCGGTGCAGCGGTCCGCCCCGGAGTGGATCGAGGACTTTGATGCGTTTGTGGCCGCCCTGGCCCGGGTCGCCGGCAAGACCGCTGAGCTGCGGGGAGCATTGGAGCGGTGAAGGTGGTCGCCACATTCGCCGAGGCCCGCTCCCTGGCCTGGGGCCGGACCGGGCTGGTGCCCACCATGGGATTCTTCCACGAGGGACACGTGGCACTCATGCGCCGTTCCCGCACCGAGTGCGACACGGTCATCGTGAGTCTCTTCGTCAACCCCTTCCAATTCGGGCCCGACGAGGATCTCGACCGGTACCCGCGTGATTTCGCCCGGGACACCTCGTTGGCCGAGGCCGAGGGTGTGGACGTGCTGTTTGCCCCTCCGCCGGATGAGATGTATCCGGTGCAGCCATCGGTGCGCCTTACGATCGAGGCGCTCGCCGTCGTCCTCGAGGGGCGGGCCCGGCCCGGCCACTTCGAGGGCGTGGCCTTGGTCGTGGCCAAGCTCTTCGCCGCTCTCCAGCCCGACGTCGCTTATATGGGCCGCAAGGATGCCCAGCAGCTGGCCGTCGTTCGTCGCCTGGTTCGTGACCTCTCCTTCCCGATCGAAATCGTGGGGGTGTCCACCGTGCGGGAACAGGATGGATTGGCCCTTTCCAGCCGCAACACGTATCTCACCCCGGACGAGCGCTCGGCGGCCTTGGTCCTTTCGCGGAGTCTGCTGGTTGCCGCCCGAGCGGTGGTGGCCGGGGAGCGAAACGGCGAGACGCTGGAGGGGGTGGTTGCCGAAGCAGTGGCCGCCGAGCCGCTGGTCGAGCTCGGCTACGCGAGGCTCGTCGACGCTTTCGATCTGGTCGGACTGCCCACGCTCGACCGCGAAGCCTTCCTGGCGGCTGCGGCCACGGTCGGCTCCACGAGGCTGATCGACAACTTGTACTTCGACGGGCCCGACCTCACCCCCGACACCGGGGTCCTCCTCGACCGCCCCTCGATCCTCTACGCCGAGCGCGCCCAAACAGCCGTCCGGGACGGCGGGGGTGAATGTCCGCAGTCAGAGAGGTAGGCGATGCTGCTGGCCATCGACGTAGGCAACACCCAGACTGTGATGGGCCTCTTCGAAGGCAAACGGCTGGCCAATCATTGGCGGCTCGCCACCCAGAGCGACCGCAGCGCCGACGAGTACCGTCTGCTGTTCACCGGCTTGCTGGCGTCCGACGGGGTGCCCGTCGGGTCGCTGACCGGGGGCGTGGTGTCCAGCGTCGTTCCGCCCGTGACCGCGGCGTTGCGGCACGTCGGCCAGCACCTGATCGCCGGCCCCATGGTCATCGTCGAGCCGGGGGTGCGCACCGGGATCGCCATCTCGATCGACAATCCCCGCGAGGTCGGGGCCGATCGGGTCGCCAACGCCGTGGCGGCTCACCACCGGTACGGCGCTCCGGCGGTGGTCGTCGATTTCGGTACATCCACCAATTTCGATGTAGTGAGTGGCCAGGGTGACTACATCGGAGGCGTGATCGCTCCCGGCCTGGAGGTGTCTCAGGATGCCCTCATCGGACGGACTGCGGCTCTGCGCCGCGTCGAGTTGGTGCCTCCCCGCTCCGTGATCGGCAAGGGGACCGTCGAAGCCATCCAGAGTGGGATCGTCTACGGTCATGCCGGGATGGTCGACGGCATTCTCGAGAGGCTGGAGACCGAGCTGGGCGGTGGGGTCGAGATCGTGGCCACCGGGGGTCTCGCCTCTACCATCGTTCCCCATTGCCGGAGGGTCGACCGCATCGACGAGTTCCTCACCCTCGAAGGCTTGCGCATGATCTTTCAACTCAACACCGAGGGAGCCGAGTGAGCGAAGGCAAGCACGGGGACCGTCGAACCCTCGAGGCCGATGCCCTGGCCGGCCCCCGGCTCGCCAAAGCCGATGCGGCCCGCCCGGGGCTGCCCCATCGCTTCACCCCCGACGTCGCGGCAGCCGAGCTCCACGAGCGCTATGCCGGGCTCGAACCGGAGTCGGTGACCGGCGATACGTTCACGGTGGCCGGTCGATTGGTGGGCAGACGGGAGATGGGCAAGCTGATCTTCGGCGTGCTCCAGGACGCCAGCGGTCGGATTCAGCTGTTCGCGGACGCCGCGCTGCTCGGCGAGCGCCACGCCGAGTTCGCCGATCTCGATCTGGGCGACTGGGTGGGTGCCACTGGCGAGGTGATGACCACCCGCAAGGGCGAGCTGTCGGTGCGAGTCACCGACTTCACCTTGCTGGCCAAGTCGCTGCGGGAGATGCCCGAGAAGTTCCACGGCGTCCACGACGTAGAGGTCCGCCACCGGCAGCGCTATCTGGATCTGATCGCCAACCCGGAAGCCCGTCGCACCATGCAGGTCCGGGCGGCGACGGTGCGCGCCTTTCGGGAGGCGTTCTGGCAGCGGGGCTTCATCGAGGTCGAGACGCCGGTGCTGCAGCTCCAACCGGGCGGAGCCCTGGCCCGTCCCTTCGTGACCCACCACGAAGCGCTCGGCATCGACATGTATCTGCGCATCGCCCACGAGCTGCCCCTCAAGAAGCTGGTGGTGGGCGGCGTCGAGAAAGTCTTCGAGTTGGGAAGGGCGTTCCGCAACGAGGGCATCTCTACTCGGTACAACCCGGACTTCACGATGCTGGAGGCCTACCAGGCCTATGCGGACTACACGGACATCATGACGCTCCTCGAGGCCGTGATCGCAGAGGTGGCCGAGACGGTGGCCGGGTCGCGGCAGCTTTCCTACCAGGGCAGGCCGATCGATCTCTCTCCGCCGTGGCGACGGGTGACCTTCCTCGAGGTCATCGCCCATACCACCGGAATCGAGTTCTCGGTCGACATGGAGCCGGACGAGCTGCGCCGGCGGGCAGCCGGGCTGGAGCTCGACCTGGATGATGATTGGGACGTCGGCAAGGTGCTGGCCGAGGTGTTCGACAAGCGAGTAGAGGGGGAGCTGTGGGACCCGACCATCGTGCACGACTACCCCAAGTCGATCTCACCGCTCGCCAGGGACCATCGGGACGATCCGGGCCTCGCGGAGCGGTTCGAGGTGGTGGCCGCCGGCTGGGAGCTCGCCAATGCGTTCTCCGAGCTCAACGATCCCATCGAGCAGCGGGCCCGCTTCGAGGCGCAGGCAGTGCGGCGGGCCCGGGGTGACGAGGAGGCCCATCCCGTCGATGAGGACTACCTCCAGGCCCTCGAGTACGGACTACCTCCCACCGGTGGCCTCGGCATCGGGGTGGACCGGATAGTCATGATCTTGGCCGACCAGGCCTCGATCCGGGAGGTCATCCTGTTTCCGGCGATGCGGCCGGAGTGAGGGGCGCTACGCCGTCCGGGCCTCCTCGACCCGGTCGAGGAGGTACCTCCCCAGGACCCGCATGACGTCGGGAATCGGGCCTTCACCGAGGACGTCCACCGCAGACTCGGCGGCCTCGAGGCGCCCCCGGGTCTCGTCGAGGACCCGGTCGACGTAGCCACCGTTGCGGGCGATCTCGGTCACCCGGGCGACCACCTCGGGTCGGTAGGGCCTGGGCCGGTCCAGCAGGTCGCGCAGCTCATTGCGACGCGGTCCGGCTAGGGCGTGAATGAGCGGCAAGGTGAAGGTCCCCTCGGCAACATCGGAGCCGACCGGCTTGCCGAGAAACTCTTCAGTGGCCACCAGGTCGAGCACGTCGTCGGTCATCTGAAACACCATTCCCATTTCCCACGCCCAGTCGCCCACCGCCTCGACGGCGGAAGCCTCGGCGCCGGACACCATTGCCCCGAGGCGAGCCGAGGTGCGAATCAGGCTGGCCGTCTTGCCCCCGATCACCCGGTAGTAGTCGTCGGGCGTGTGATTGAGATCGCCGTTCAGCTGGAGTTCCAGGACCTGCCCTTCGCAGAGGGTGGCGTAGGTCCTGGCCAGCAGGGCCACCGCTTCCTCTCCGAGCGGTGCGGCTACTTCCGATGCCCGGGCCAGCAAGAAATCGCCGGCGAGGATGGCGACGGTGTTCGACCAGTTGGTATTGACCGAGGGTGAACCCCGCCGCTCTTCGGCCTCGTCGATCACGTCGTCGTGGTAGAGGCTGCCCAGATGAACCAGCTCGACGGCGACCCCAGCCTCCACCGGCCGGTGGTCGTCGGCATTGCCCAATTCGGCGGCAACCTGAGCCAGCAGGGGGCGATAGCGCTTGCCCCCTGCGGTGAGAAGATGGCGGGCCACCTTGGTCAGGAAGGGGTCGTCGGCTTCGGTGACCTCCACGAGGCGCGTTTCGACCCGGTCCAGCCGTTCCCATACTGCGGGCACCGGAACGAGCGATCTGAGGTCGGGGCTTTCCATTTCGCGTTCTTGGATGGCGGATGGTAGGGGGTGGGCGACCCAGACAGAAGTCGAGGGCAAGGCGGATGCCGGGGGCACTACGGCGCGGGACGTTGCCGAGGGGCAATGGCCCGGTGCTCAAGACAACCGCTCCGATTGTCGAAGGTACGTGTACCGGGGTGATTGCGCCTACATGCCCAGTAGCGGGTCATCGATATAATTGGCGCAGGCGCCCCGGGCGCCACACGCTTCTCAGAGACGCCAAACATGTTCGAGAGATTCACCGACCGGGCCCGCAGGGTCGTCGTGCTCGCTCAAGAGGAGGCGCGCCTTCTCAACCACAACTACATCGGCACCGAGCACATCCTGCTGGGCTTGATCCACGAGGGGGAAGGCGTGGCGGCCCGGGGCCTCGAGTCGATGGGCATCAATCTCGAGTCGGTCCGTTCCCAGGTCGTGGAGATCATCGGCCAAGGAGCCCAGGCTCCCAGTGGGCACATCCCCTTCACCCCGCGAGCCAAGAAGGTCCTCGAGCTTTCCTTGCGAGAGGCTTTGCAGCTCGGCCACAACTACATCGGCACCGAGCACATCCTGCTGGGCCTGATACGGGAAGGCGAGGGGGTGGCCGCCCAGGTCCTGCAGAAGCTCGGGGCCGAGCTCCACAAGGTGCGCCAGACGGTCATCCAGCTGCTGTCGGGGGTGCAGGGAGAGCCGGGAGCACCCGCCCAGGCGACCACCGGCGGACGAGAGAGCGCACCGTCGGGGTCCACTGTGCTCGATCAGTTCGGGCGCAACCTGACGATGTATGCCCGGGAGCACAAGCTCGATCCGGTCATCGGACGCGTCCGGGAGATCGAGCGGGTCATGCAGATCCTGAGCCGGCGCACCAAGAACAACCCGGTGCTCATCGGCGAGCCCGGCGTCGGCAAGACCG